>JANPOR010000523.1:0-4994 GCA_031428075.1 Hymenobacter sp.
CCCCTGGTATGGAATGGTCACACCGGGTGCAACTATAATGTCTTGCACCGGCGGCGTGTACAGGCCCCGTACGGCCAGGTTGGTGGTTACGGGTGCTACGGTGGGGGCCCCATTAGCAAAGCCCGTCAGGTGCAGGTAGCCCGAGCCGTTGGCTTGGGCCTCCGTGAAGAGCGGTTGCACGAACGCGCCGCCGCCCACCATCGCAAACTGCTGCGACAGGATGCTGGGGTACGAGTTAAGTTGGCCTTCGCGGTAGAGGCCGCCGTCGGAGTAACCCGCCGTGAGTGAGTTGCCCACCGAAATATAGGTGGCAAAATTGGCCGAGCCTGCCGACGGGGCTGGGCTGTCCAGCGTAGGCTGGCAGCCGCCCAACACCAAGCCCAGCAGGCCCAGGGCCGGTGCGGAATATTTGAAAATTTGGTTCATATACACTTGCGCTTACAGCGAGAGGAAAAAGCGTTAGAAAGAGTAGCGTACCCCGATGCCGGGAATAAAGATGTCGGTACGGTAGGTACCGGCCACTCGGTCGGTAGTGCCGTTGTTGAGCAGGTCAGACTGGGTCTGGGTGCGTTTCTGAAAATGCTCGAATTGAAACGAAGCGTCGATGCCCAAGTGCGGAGTGGGCTGGTAGGTAATACCGGCTGTGCCGATAACGCGGTCGGCGTCGGGGGTTTCGGGCGTCACGTACCCGTCTTTGACCGCAGAAAAGTCGTAAGCCGCGCCCAGGCGCAGGAACAGCTGGTCGGTGGCCTTGTACTGGCCGCCTGCCCGGAAGGCCAGTGCGTCCTGGTAAGAGCGCTTCGAGGAGCTGGTATTTTTGCCGCCTACTAAACCGGTGTTGGCGTCGGTGGCGGGGCCGGCGTTGCCGTTATTGCCCGAAAAAGCGAAGTCGAGGGTACGGTAAGCGTTCCACAGCACCAGCGAAGCATCTAGGCCGAGGGTCAGCTTGTCGGTGGGCGTCACGCCAATGCCAATGGATGCCATCGCCGGCAGCGGCAGCGTAGAGCTGAAGCTGGTGGCCGTGAACTGGCTGTTAATGGCCCCCGCGCTGGGGCTGCCGGCGGCCGGTAAACCGGACACGTTTACAGTGCCTGTTTCCAAGCGTGCGTCTATCTGCGAACGATAGGCCAGGCCCACGCTCAACTTGTCGGAAGGCTTAAAAAACAGACCTGCGTTGAAACCCATCTGGAATTTGGCTTTGCCGTCGAGGGTAAGGTGAGCGGGGCCGGTGGGCAACGGTAAGTCGCGCTGAATGTTTGCCGCGCCGTAAGCCAGCATCATCAGGCCCACGCCCACGCTGAACCGGGGCGAGAAGGCGTAAGAAAACGTGGGCTGCACGTAAACCGACTGCAAATTGATCTCGGTGAGGGCGTAGCGGCCTTCCCACCGGTCGGCGTAGCGCAGCTGGCTGCCGTAGGGCGTGTACACGGCCACGCCGAACTTGTACTTGCCGTCTTTCGGCCCAAAACCGGCGTAAAGGTTGAAGGGCGTCACCACCAGATGCTGCAAGTCGCGCTGGGCACCGCCGTTTTCGCTCATGAAGGCGCCGCGCGCAATGGCGAAGTTTGCTCCCACTTGCACGCCGTTTTCGCGCACCATGGCCAGGGCCCCGGGGTTATAAAACATGGCCGCTTGGTCGAGCGATAGGCCCACGCCCACACCGCCCATGCCGATGTTTTGCTGCCCGCCTAGGTTCACCTGGAAGCCACTGGCCAAGGCTGCTGTGGCGCTGCCCAGCAAAGTGCCCCCCGCAAGGAGTAGAGTTTTAACGGTCATAAAAAAGAAACATTAAGTAGGTATTGATTTCGGATGTTAAATGTAGTGGAAAAACCCGCAATCGTTTTCCAAAATTACTCGGCTTGCCTACTATTTCGCACCCTCTTTGTACCTTGTACTGTTGAAGAGCGACCCGTTGCGTATTTTTGAGCTTTCTAATCCATTCATTCCCACCCCTGGCCCTGGCCATTGCCCCCCCCATGCTGACCGACACTACTTCCTCTATTTACCAGCTCAGCGAAGAGCAGCTGGCCGTGCGCGACGCCGCCCGCGAGTTTGCCCAATCCGAGCTGTGGGCCGGCGTAATTGAGCGCGACGAGCACCAGAAATTTCCCGTTGAGCAAGTCAAACGAATGGGCGAACTAGGCTTTATGGGCATGATGGTAAGCCCCGAGTACGGCGGCAGCGGTCTCGACACCGTGAGCTACGTGCTGGCGATGGAAGAAATCAGCAAGGTCGATGCCTCGTGCTCGGTCATCATGAGCGTTAACAACTCTCTCGTGTGCTGGGGCCTGGAGCAGTACGGCACCGAAGAGCAGAAACAGAAATACTTGCCCCGCTTGTGCTCGGGCGAAATCATCGGGGCCTTCGCCCTCAGCGAGCCTGAAGCCGGCTCCGACGCCACCAGCCAGCGCACCACCGCCGAGGACATGGGCGACCACTACCTCTTGAACGGCACCAAAAACTGGATTACCAACGGCACGACCGCCTCGGTCTACCTCGTCATCGCCCAAACCAACCCCGAGTTGAAGTCGCGCGGCATCAATGTGCTGATCGTCGACAAGGACATGCCGGGCTTTATTCATGGCCCCAAGGAGAACAAGCTCGGCATCCGGGGCTCCGATACTTGCTCGCTGATGTTCACCGACGTGAGGGTGCCCATGGAAAACCGCATCGGGGCTGATGGTTTCGGCTTCAAGTTCGCCATGCAGGTACTGGCCGGCGGACGCATTGGCATCGCGGCGCAGGCGCTAGGCATCGCCTCGGGCTCGCTGGAATTGAGCGTGAAGTATGCTAAGGAGCGCAAGGCATTTGGGGTGCCCATTGCCCAGCATCAAGCCATCCAATTCAAGCTGGCCGACATGGCCACCAACATCGACGCCGCTCGTCTGCTGTGCCTGCAAGCGGCCGCCGACAAGGATCACCACGCTGACTATGCTAAATCGGGGGCCATGGCCAAGCTCTTCGCCTCGAAGACTGCCATGGACGCCGCCGTGGAAGCGGTGCAGATCCACGGCGGGTACGGCTTCGTGAAGGAGTATCACGTCGAGCGGTTTATGCGTGACGCAAAGATCACCCAGATTTACGAGGGTACCTCCGAGATTCAAAAAATTGTAATCTCGCGGGAAATCCTCAAATAAGCAGAATTGCCACATTTTCAGATTATTTGCACAAAACCCAGCCATTATTTGGTTGGGTTTTTAGTTTTTCTCGCTGTTTATCCGTTGTATTGCATTATGTTTTTAACCTTCACTAGATTTTGCACTAGGACTACAACTACTAACCCCCTTATTTAAGCCATAAAAAATGGAAGATTACAATAAAGTCATTGAATCGTTAGGAGTCCGCTATATCAAATCCAAGAATTTGGTGTTGCTGCAGCCCTTTACCGTGCGCAATTCCTACGATGTCGGTAACACCCTTATTTTATTGCACAAAGGCCGTATATCCTTTGGCGAAGACTCACACGTTGTCGAAGAAGGCGAGATGCTTTTCATCCCCGGCGGCCGGGGCACACGGGTCGGCTACGGCAACGAGCCGGGCGGACGTGTGATTACCAACGACGACCTGATTACGAACAAGGACAAGTTCTTTTCTTCTAACGACAAGCTTGAGCTGATCGGCGACGCCGAGCAGAGCCACAGCTTCGTGAGCTTCGATGCCAAAGTGTTCGACTCGGTGAATTTCTTTGCCTCGCTTGACGTGCCGGCCTTCCTCATCAACAAGAATGAGAAGATGGGAACCCTCATTAAGCAAGTGGTGACAGAGAGCATACAGGACTTGCCCGGCCGCGAGCGGCTCATCAACATCTACACCGAGAATATTGTGGTGGAAGTAGTGCGCTACGTGCTGCAAAACAACATGTTCGTAGAGCAACTAGCTACCAATAGTACCTACTTTAAAGATCCGCGTCTTATTGATTTATTCAACTACATTAAGGAACACCTCAGCGGTGACCTCTCGAATAAAGTACTTAGCGGCGTGGCCAACGTGAGCGAGGACTATGTGGGCCAGTATTTCAAGATGCTGACCAACATCAACCCGCAAGACTACATCGAATACCAGCGCATGGAGCGGGCCGTGTTCCTGCTACGCACCACCAAAAAGAGCATTCGCGAAATCGGCAAAGACGTGGGCTACAAGGACACGGCTTACTTCTGCCGCCGTTTCAAGATGATGTTCGGCATTCCGGCTGGCAAGATGCGCCGTCGTGAATCAGCGATGAACATCTAATCTAATAATCAGGTAAGCAATCGGTTGCAAGCACTAATTTTGGAAAGGACTACACGGCTACTGGCGCGGTGTAGTCCTTTTTTGTGCGAATAGCACTTATGCCCGCATCACCAATTTTGCGTCGCCTGAATGTCTTGTTCTACCAAGCTTTTAAACCGCGACCGCTGCTCTGCGCATGGCGGCCGCCGCTTCGGCCAAGAACTCTGGAGCCTCAGCAATCCGGTTGCCCACCACCACCACGTCGGCTCCTGCCGCTAAGGCGGTAGCTATTTTTTCGCCGGTGTTGAGGCCCCCGCCCACAATGAGGGGCGCGCTCACCGTATCACGCACCGCTGCAATCATAGCCGCCGACACGGGGCGCTGGGCCCCGCTGCCGCCGTCGAGGTAAATAAGCCGTAGGCCAAGCTGCTCGCCGGCCAAGGCCGTGCAGGCAGCGATACCGGGCTTGTCGTGAGGCAGCGGCGGGGTACCGCTTACGTAGGAAGCCGTGGTGGGACGGCCGCTATCGACCAGCATGTAGCCAGTGGGCAGCAGTTCCAGGCCGCTGGCCCGCAAGCGCGGAGCCGCTACCACGTGCTGCCCGATGAGAAACTCAGGGTTGCGGCCCGAAATAAGCGAAAGCAGCAGCAGGCCGTCGGCAGGGCCCTCCAAGTGCAGGCTGTGGCTGGGAAATAGCAGCACTGGCACATCACTGTGGGCCTTTAACAATGTCAAAAGGGCAGCTTGGTGCGCGCTAAGCACCAAGCTGCCCCCCACGAAAAAGT
>JANPOR010000524.1:0-1641 GCA_031428075.1 Hymenobacter sp.
GCTGGTGGGCACGTCCGGGTAATGGGTGGCGACCACCCCGTCCACAAACCGGGCGTAACCGGCCTTGGTCCTGGGGGCTGTGACTTGTACATGGCGCTGGCCCGTATCGGGGTCATGGGCCAGCCGCGCGTTGCACACGCCTTTGCGCACGTGCTCCTAGTGTTCTTTGCGGGCCGCCCTCGGTTTGGCCGGAATCGGGCTCAGCACCTGGTCGAGCAGCTGGCAAGGGCGCTCGCCGTGGTCAGCCCTTGGTGAAAGGCCTGCTTGTGGCGAGCGTGGCGTTGGGCGCGGTGGCCTTGGCTGCTGGCGGCTCGAAGAAAGAGCGGATCCGCTCGAAAGCCGACCCCAACCGGTTGCAAATCCCCAATCGTTATTCTGACCGCTCCCTTGCTCATCGTGCCGCCGGCTAGCGAGGTACTGAACGTAAAAACAACTGCTGTGCCGTACCCAACGCCGGATCTTTTGGCGTTGGGTACGGCACAGCAGTTGTTAAACCGCTCGCCTATCAGCGCCTTGAGAGCACGGGGTAAAGCGAAGGCCGGCGCTACTGCGCTACCGGGAATTGCCCGGGGCGGGCGTAGCCGAAGCGCACAGGTGGTTGCACAGCGTGGTAGCCGTCGAGCCCCGAAATAGCTGCAGTACCCAAGGTCACCAAGTCCAACGTGCCGTCGGGGCGCAGGCCGATTTCTTGCAAATAGACATGCTCGACGGCCCCCACCAGCAGCACCGTGCCGTTGCTAATAGCGTGCTCCTCCAGGAGGCGGAGGCCGATGCTGATGGCGCTTTCGGCTACATAAGGGGCCGGGAAATCGTCGCGGTACACCGCCTTAAAGCCGCAGGCCCCAAACTCCGACACGCCGGGCGCAAATTCGGCCGAGGTGTAGTGGGCTTGGGCAGCCAGGGCTTCGGGTACGTGGTTGAGGGTATAGCAGCCACTGCTTTTTAGGTTTTGGTAAGTGTGGCGGGGCACAGTGGTGGGGCGCGTGACGATACCCAGCAACGGTGGGTCGGAGCCCAAGTGGATGGCCGAGCTGTATACGGCCAAGTTGGGAAGGCCATCGGGCGTGGCCGTGCCCACGAGGTTGGCCGGTTTGAAGCCGGGCAAACCGTTGACGAGGTTGAGGCGATAGACTTTTTCGAACGCCTGGATATCGGCGGCGGTAATGTGGCGCATGGGAAGGTCAGCGAGCGAAGGGTGTTGGGCAATGACCGGCTTGGTCTGGCAAATGTTCAGCTGAATTGTTAACGGCCGCGCGGGGCAGGTGCCCGGAGCCCCAAAAGGGGCGGGAAATGGCGCCTGGACCCGCAAGCCACGGCGCTTACTTGTTCAGAAACGCCAATACGGTCTTGGTCAGGGCAATGCGCTTGTTACTGAAGGGATGGTCAGTTTCCCAGACTTCGTAGCGAAAAGAGGCCTTGTTGGCCGCGCCAATGGTTTTTATCCACTGCTCGTTGCGCCGGTTTTCGTCGAGAAAAACCAGCTGCTTGGTGCGCAGCGGCACCGCTTCCGCAGCCAGCTCGTAAGCTGCGCTGTTGGCTTGCACGGCTGCCAGCAGGGCGTGGCCCGATGTATTGTGCAGCATGAACAAGCCCGCGACGTACGTCTCGAAGCCGGTATCCGACGGGGTTTTGCTCATGGTT
>JANPOR010000525.1:0-7559 GCA_031428075.1 Hymenobacter sp.
CTCACCTTTCTTTTGCTTCTTGCCGCATGAAACTCCCGGTTCTCTTCGCTTTCCTGCTGGCTTTGGGGGGAACTACCCCCTTGGCCCACGCCCAAGACGACGGCCCACGCCAGCTAGGGGCCCCGCCCGTCTTGCCCACGCCCGCCCCGCGCCGCGCCGCGGTTTCCACGCCAGCGCCGGCAACTGCCCCCGCCGACACGGCCGCCCGCCAGGTGATGAGCCCACCTGCGCCCGGCCCGGCCATGGCCCCCGCGCCGGTGTACGCACCCACGCCCGCCGGCCAGCTACCGGGCGGCAGCAATCGCCCCACCCGCTTCCAAGTGGGCCTGAAAAACGGCATGGTGTACAACGTGTACAACGTAGAGCAGCACAACCCGATTTTTGGGCACAGCTACTTGCTACTCGACGGCCAGCGCAAGATAGATTTTGACGCGGTGGGCTTTTATGAAGATGAGACCGGCCACTACGTGCGCACCACCCTGCCCGGCTCGTCGCGCGAAATCACGTTTCGGCGCGACCGCACCGGCCGCATCAGCTTGTACTCCACGCAAAGTAGTTCCTACAACCCCGGCTACGGCGGGCTCGGGATGGGCGGGTTCGGCTACGGCGGCTATCCCGGCGGGTATGGCGGTTACCCCGGCGGCTACGGCGGCTACCCGTACAACAACGGCTACCGCACCACCAAAACCGAATACTTCAGCAAAGACAACGGTCCCGTCCAGAACTTAAACTACCGCAACCTAGCCCTCGCCACCCGTGACAACGCCGGGGCCCAGGAGCTGCTGGCGCAGGGCCGCCACTACCAAACGGCCATTGCGGCGAGCTACGTGGTGGGCGGCGGCCTGCTGGTGGCCGGCCTGCTGCAATCGCTGCGGCCCAACAACGGCCAGCAAGCCATTTCGCCGTTGATCTACGCGGGCCTGCCCATTTTGATCGTACCGATCGTGCTGCAAGGCAAGCAAGCCACGGCCCAACGCCAGGCCATTGCCCTCTACAACGGCACCCCGGGCGCACGTTAGGTCGGGCGCAGGGCTTGATTTCCGTCGGAAAAGGGTCGCCCGTCGGGCGGCCCTTTTTGCTGGGCTCCGGGCCGGTGGCAACCCGCGCCCGGTCCCGGCGCGTACCCTGCCAATGAAAGCCGCTGCCCCCGCCCCCGAAGCCGTTATTTTTGCCGAGCGCCAAGCCAAGGCCCTGCGCGTCCATGCCCGGCTGTGCACCGAGTACGGGGGCCCGTTCCGATTTTTCAGCACCAAAGACCCACTGAGCGAGCTGATGAGCGCCCTGCTCTCGCACCGCACCAAAAACGCCGACTCGCACCGCGCCTACCAGGAGCTGCGGGCCACTTTTGGCGATTGGGACGCCGTACGCGAGGCCCCCACCGCGGCCGTGCAGCACGCCGTCCGGGCCTGCACCTGGCCCGAGCAAAAGGCCCCGCGCCTGCAAGCCGTGCTGCGCGAGGTGAGCCGCCGCTGCGACGGGGGGCCCTGCGGCGATTTGCGCTTCCTCGGCGAAATGAGCATTCCCGAAGCCCGTGCGTGGCTGGAAACTTTGCCCGGCGTGGGGCCCAAAACCAGCGCCGCCACCTTGCTTTTCAGCGACTTGCGGCGGCCGGCCATGCCCGTGGATAGTCACCACCACCGCGTAGTCCAGCGCCTGGACCTCATCGGCCCGAAAGTGGACGAAAAAGCCGCTCACGTGCTGCTGGCCGACCTGCTGCCGCCCGGCTGGGACGCCCAGCAGGTTTACGACCACCACGAGGCCCTCATGTTCCACGACCAGAAGTGCTGCTACTATCAGGCCCCGGCCTGCGCCCGCTGTGTGGTGCTGGCCGAATGCCCGTTTGGCCAAGCCCGCCTGGGCCGCGCCGAATAGCGCATTTTTGCGGGACAGATGGCTATTCTGCACCTCAAAGCCAAGCCCAACTGCCGCGCTAGCCAATTACTCGTGGCGCCCGATGGCACCGTAACCGCTCGCCTGGCCGCCCCGGCCCACGACGGCCAAGCCAACGCAGCGCTGCAACGGCTGCTGGCCGATGCCTTTGGCATCCCCAAAAGCAGCGTTACGCTGCTGGCCGGCCACACTGCAGCGTTCAAAAAGGTGCAGTTGGCCGGGCTGAGCGAAGAGGAAATGACGCAAGTGCTGGCCAACCTGTAGCGCGAACTTGGTAGTCCGCGGTTTCGCTCCGTCCTGCCAACAATCGGGCAGCGACCCGGGCGACCAAGTCCGCGCCACTTACCGCGTTTCCACCGATAATACTTCCGGTACCAGACCGACGTTTTTTTGAACAGACTACTGCTGGTTTCGTGCGGAAACATGTTGATGCGGAATACCTGCATCCGGTCGTCTTCGAGGTGCAGGCCCCCGGTATCGGTGGCCACACCGAAGGCAAAACCGGCGGCGCGCACGGCCCCTTTCAATCCCTCGTTTAAATCGCCGTAGGGGTAGGCGAAGCTCACTACCTCGGTTTGCAGCGCCGCCTCCAGGCTGGCCTTGCTGCGCTGGATTTCGGCCGCGGCGTCGGGCAGAGGTAGCGTGGTCAGGCGCGGATGCGACATGGTATGGGCCCCGATTTCCCAGCCCGCAGCTACGAATTCGCACTTTTGGGCCTCGTCCATGATAGCAGCGCGGGGCTCGGTGGGGTCGGCAGCCAAGTCCCATTGGTTGTGACGTACGCTGAAATCGCCGAGCAAGTAAAGCACACCCCGGTAGCCGTATTCGCGCATCAGGGGCAGTAAATTGGTGTAGTTATCGAGGTGCCGTCGTCGAAAGTAAGGACGATGGGACGGGCAGGAAATTCGCGGAGCGGCCGTTCGCCGCGGGCAAACTGCAGGTAGTCAGCGAAGGTTATCGGCGTGAGCCGGTGGCTTTTGAAGTAGGCCAGGTGCTTTACGAAATTATCTTTCGTGACGTAAATCTGGTGCTTGGTGGCGATGGGAACATCGGGAATTTTATGGTACATCAGCACCGGCATAAATTCCGGCACGGCCTTGCGCATTCGGGCCGCTTGGTACACGGCCAGCACTTGGGCGGCCACCCGCGCCAAGCCGTAACGCGTGCGCACTTGCTGCTGTAACGCGGCCGGCACCGCGTGCGGCTGCGCCAGAAAAGCCCGCGCATCGGCCAGTACGGCGTCAAAATCGACATCGGAAACGGCTATTCGGGCCGATATATCGCCAAAGTTGGAAGCCGCCGCTTCCTCAAAATTGGCCGCTGTCACCAGGCCTGGGTAACCGGCCTCGCCCAGGGCCAGCACTGGCCGGCCGGCCCCCAGCGCCTCGATGGCCACCCGCCCCGCCCCGATGGTGAGGGAGGTGCGGGCCAGCCAGCCGGCCACGTCGGTGGTGAAGCCCACCACTTCTATCCGCTCGCCGAATGCTGCTTGCAACTCCGCCAGGGCCGCCTTGCCAGCGGCAGGCAAGTGCGTTAGCTCGCCACCGATGAGCGCCAGCCGCAGCGCCGGAAACGCAGCCAGCAGCGGCGGAAACACGTGTTGGAGCAAGGCCGCCGCCCGCTCGCCCTTACCGCCATTGAAGCGGCCGATGAAGGCGATGCGTGGGGGCCCCACGGGCTCCGCTGCGAGCCTTGCGCCGAAGTCCACGCCGTTGGGCAGAGCCACGATTTTGGCGGGGTCCATCCGCACTTCTTCCACCAAATGCGTTTTTAGGTTGGCGCAGATGGCAATGACTTTATCGCCGTAAATATCAAACAGCGACGTGGATGTGTGCAGGTGTTGGCGGCCGTGCACGGTGCTCACCAGTGGCACTTTCAGGCCCCGGAGAGCAGCGTAGCTCACCCAGCTCGCGGCCCGCGAATGGGCATGCACCACGTCGATTTGTTCGGCACGCACCAGCTGCCGGATGAGGCGGGCGTTGCGCAGGCGCTGCCCGTAGCGGCGGTTGCTAATGGGTGTTTTTATCTGCGTGGCGCCGGTGGGCAGCCGATCGGAATCGGACAGCATCCACACGGCGTGGCCTTGGCCCCGGTGGGCCTCGGCCAGCTGCACGGCGTAGGCCGCTGAGCCGGCAAAAAATTCCGCAGACAAAACGTGGAGAATGCGCATCGCCCGCAAAGGTACCGGCCAGCGCCACCGGCTACGCCCGGCTACGGCCCGTTACGTTATCCAAATACTTCTGGGCGCTGCCGGTGTTCAGCAGCAAGATTCGCTCGTGGGATTTCAGCCAGCCGCTGGCCAGCAGCTGGCGGGCGGCCATCCACACGGCCGCGCCCTCGGGGGCCACAAACAGGCCTTCCTGCTGGCCCAGCTCGCGCATGCCGGCCAGCATATCTTCCTCGCTGATGGCCACCACGGTACCCCTCGATTCGCGCAGCACGCGGAGCATCATGGCCTCGCCCAAGGGGTGCGGCACGGCCAAGCCGTTGGCCAAGGTGGGACGGCCCTGGTAGTGATGGCAGTTCGGCTGGCGACCTTCGTAAGTTTCGAGCAGCGGGCAACAGTTTTCGGCTTGCACGGCCACCATGCGGGGCAGCTTGGCGTCGGGGGCAAGCCAACCCAGGGCCTGCATTTCGCGGAAGGCTTTCCAGATGCCGATGAGGCCGGTGCCGCCGCCGGCGGGGTAAAGCAGTACATCAGGCAGTTGCCAATTCATCTGCTCGGCGATTTCGTAGCCCATCGTTTTCTTGCCTTCGAGGCGGTAGGGCTCCTTCAGAGTCGATACATCGAGCCAGACGCCGCTGGCGTTCAGCTGCCGCACCCGGGCCCCACAATCGCTGATGAGGCCGTCCACCAGCTCCACGTCGGCCCCGTACCAGTAGCATTCTTCCTTGAAAGCGTCGGGCGTGTGGCGGGGCATGACGACGGTTGCGGCCAGGCCGGCGCGGGCGCAGTAGGCGGCCAGAGCCACCCCGGCGTTGCCGGCTGTGGGGATGATGCAGCCCTCTGCACCCAGCTCCAGGGCCTTCGACACAGCCATGCTCAGCCCCCGCGCCTTGAACGAGCTGGTGGGGTTTTGGCCCTCGTCTTTGAGCAGCAGCGAGGCCAAGCTGTGGCGAGCGGCTAGGCGAGGCAGCCCCAGGATGGGTGTGAAGCCTTCGCCCAGCGTCACCTTGTGCCGGTCGTCGAGCAGCGGCAGCAGGGCTCCGTAGCGCCACATCGAAGCATCGGCGGCGTTGATGACGGCCCCGGGCGCTAGGCACTCGGACGTATCGTAATCGGCCACCAGCGGCACGGCGCAGCAGGCCGACACGCGTTGCAACTCAAAAGCTGAATAAACGGTGCCGCAGGCCGAGCAGTGCAGGGCGTGGAAGCGGGAAACGGAGGAAGCAGATACCAGCATAGGAAGGCAAAATTACGGCCGCTGCCCGCTGGGGTTATGCCAAAAAGGGATGGAATTCTGGAATAGCCTATGCCCTATCGGCATAATACCGTTTGGTAAACAGCAGGAAATCCCGGTACGGCTCGTTGTTTTCTGTGCCTTTGCGCTGGATGAAATTGAACTGCCGCCGCATGGGCAGATCCTTGATTTTCACTTCTACCAATTCACCCGAAGCCAATTCTTTCACCACCGCTTGGCGAGGCAGGAAGGCCAGGCAGCTATCCACGCGCACGAAGTTTTTTAGGGCCTCGGTGCCGCCCAAGCGCACGCGCACCGGCAAGGCGGCCAGCTTGAGCCCCTTGTACGCCAGGGCCTGCTCCAGCACGGCCAGCGTGCCGGAGCCGTCTTCGCGCAGGGCCAGCGGGATGCCCAGCAGGTCACGCGCTTCGAGGGTGCGGGCTTCGAGCGGATTGTTCGCGGCGCACACCGCCACCACGTCGTCGGCCAGCAGGGGCGTGTACGTGACGCGGCTCACCTTATGGATGCCCTCGACGATGCCCAGCTCGATTTCGTGGGCTAGCAGGGCTTGCAGGATGTTGTCGCTGTTGCGGTTTTTGAGGCTGAGCTGGCGGTTGGGGTGGCGCTGCAAGTAGGCCGACACCACGGGCGGCAGCACGTAGAGCGAGATGGTGGTGCTGGCCCCGATGACGAGGTGCAGCGCCGGCGCGAAATCGGGGCTCAGCGCGCTCATTTCCTGGTGCAGCTCTTGTTGCAGCTGCTTGGCTTGCAATAGCTTTTGGTAGAGCCGCTGCCCCGCCGGCGTGAGTTGGATGCTGCTGCCCAGCCGCTCAAACAAGCCCGTTTTGTAGTGTTCTTCCAGGGCCCTCACCTGCTTGCTCACTGCCGACTGGCTCACGAACAGCGCCTGCCCGGCCTTGGTGAAGCTCAACTGCTTGGCAACTTCCAGAAAAAATTCGTGGGCCTGGGAAAGCATATGGAATCGGGATGACGCCGGCGCACCCGCGCGGCCAGTGCCGCGCCGGGTTCGCGCCTGCACAAAACAAATACCTTCGCGCTGCTTATCCATTTTCATTCCTGTGCCGTGCGCGATTTAAGAGCCCTGACCGGCCTGCGGTTCATAGCGGTCCTCGGCGCGCTCCTCTCTCATTTGTATGAGCAAAGGCTGCACCTACCGCTGCCTGTGCGGCTGGCCAACGTCGTTTCACAGGGGGACCCTGGGGGTGAACATGTTTTTTGTTCTTTCCGGACTACTGCTCACTCATAGCCAACTGCACGATTTTCCTGCGCCGGCATGGCCCAAAGGCCGCTACTACCGCACTTTTCTGGTGAAGCGCTTGGCCCGCATCTACCCGGTGTACGCGGCCGGCCTGGGAGTGGCGGCGCTGGCAGCGATAATCACCCAAAACCAGCCTCCCGCGTTCTGGCTTTTGCTGGGCCTAAATCTCTCGCTTACACACGCTTGGTTGCCGGCGCTGTCGATGGAATGGATCGGGGGCGGCTCGTGGTCAGTGGCGGTGGAAATGTTCTTTTACCTGCTCTTCCCGCTCCTGCTGCCGCTATTGCTGCGCATCCGGCGGCAACGTGCGTTGCTGGCCGTGCTGGGGGCCCTGTGGCTGGCTTCGTGCGCGCCGGGGCTGTTTTTTGCCAAGCATCCGGCGCTGCCCCTGTTCCGGTGGGTGTACGCTTTTCCGCCCGCGCGGCTGCCCGAGTTTGCCAGTGGCATGATAGCCGGTTTGCTGGTTTTCCAGCGGGGCTGGCGCGTGCCGGCGGGGGCCGTGGCCGCGGCCTGGGCGGTGGCGGCGGCGTACCTGAGCCTGACGGGCCCGCGCTTCGAAGGCTACGTAGCGCATAACGTACTGGTGTTGCCGGCGTTGGTGCTCACGGTAATGTACTTGGCCCGGCCCACCGACGGGCCCGGGGCCCGGCTGCTGGCCAGCAGCCCCCTGAACTACCTGGGCTGCATCAGCTACGGGTTTTACATCTGGCAACTGGTGTTCTTCATCATCTGCGACGTTTTGTGGGGCCGGCACGTCCTCGGCAAATACCCGCCTTTTGGGGGCCTTATCGTCGTCGGGGCCATTCTCATCGGTTCGATTATTTCCTATCATGTGCTGGAAAAACCTGCCCGCCGCGCCATTCTGCGGCGGCTGCGGCCCTCGACGCCACCGGTACCGGCGCGAGTTTAGCGGAACGGAGCAACAGCCGATTACCAAATCATTCTTCTACACATAGATTCTGCAGTATAGAAGACATTCAGTATTACCT
>JANPOR010000526.1:0-5306 GCA_031428075.1 Hymenobacter sp.
CCCAAAGTCCGTATAAAAAGGTGGCGATAGAAAAAAGGTATCATCGGCTCTTTTTTTTTGATTGGCTCACTGATGACCCGCCGATTTTCACCATCGTCATCAGCCAGTATGGAGTTGAGTTGCGACGTTATCCGAACTGTCTTTCGAATGACGGCATAAACCTCCGGGTCGTCCGGGCGTATGGTGTCGCCCGCTAAGTACCGCTCAAAGATCGTCTTGAGTTGATGTGTGTCCAAGCCCGAGAATTACGGAGCATGTTACTCCGGGCTAAAGGTACGGTCGACCCCTCCTTTTGTCGGAAGCAACGTTTGAATGAACTTGAGCACATTACTGGACTGAGAAAGAATGTTTCTCCATTACACTCGTATCACCAACTGCGGCTGTTTGAATTGAGGGCCCCAACTGTTTGAGACGTGTAGTTATCGATTCGATTCGTCTTTTGTAACAGGGCCGGGGTGGCGGATCTTTGTATTGCAAATCCCAGCACGCTTAATGCTGCTGATACCAACGAGCATCGCAGCAACAGTTGCCGGCACCACTTCTAATTCAATAATAGCCCCAATTAAATTAAATCTAACCACCATGAAAACCAGAAAGCTTGGCACTAGCGGCCTCGAAGTATCCGCCCTCGGCTTTGGCTGCATGGGCCTGAATTTTTCATACAGCAATGCGCCCGAAAAGCAGGCGGCTATTGCCCTGCTGCGCGCCGCCGTGGAGCACGGCATCACCTTCTTCGACACGGCGGAGGTCTACGGCCCGTTCACCAACGAAGAACTAGTGGGCGAAGCCTTGGCCCCCTTTCGGGAGCAAGTGGTCATTGCCACCAAGTTCGGCTTCAACGTAGGAGGGCAAGGGCTCAACAGCCGGCCCGAGCAAATCAAGCAGGTGGCAGAGGCGTCGCTCAAGCGCCTGCGGGTGGAGAGCCTCGACTTATTCTACCAGCACCGCGTGGACCCGAACGTGCCCATTGAAGAGGTGGCCGGCGCGGTGAAAGACCTGATTCAGGAAGGCAAGGTGAAGCATTTTGGCCTCTCGGAAGCCGGCGCCCAAACCATCCGCCGTGCCCACGCCGTGCAGCCGGTCACGGCCCTGCAGAGCGAGTACTCACTGTGGTGGCGCCAACCGGAGGAGGAAATCATCCCTACCCTTGAAGAGCTCGGCATCGGCTTCGTGCCCTACAGCCCGCTGGGCCGAGGCTTCCTGACGGGCAAGATGGACGAAAACACCACCTTCAGCGAGGGGGACTTCCGCAATATCCTTCCGCGCTTCACGCCCGAGGCCCGCAGGGCCAACCAGGGAATGGTGGACCTGCTCAGCCAGATTGCGGCCCGCAAACAGGCCACCCCGGCCCAGATGGCCCTGGCGTGGCTGCTGGCCCAAAAACCGTGGATTGCGCCCATTCCTGGCACCACCAAGCTGCACCGCCTGGAAGAAAACCTCGGCGCCGCCGACCTGGAACTGACCGCCGATGACCTGCGCGACATTGAGGGCGCTACCGCCCACATCAAGCTCGATGCGCCGCGCTACCCCGAGCAACTGAACGCAATGACCGGCCGCTAGGCTACTAGCCTGTTCGTCACTATCAGGCGATTATTTCAGCAGCAGGGTGTTAAAAGAGTGAGCTTTGAGCCGCGGGGCCACAGTTTTTTGGCCTATTTTGAAGCGTACTGTTCGGTCTTCGCTGCCGTCATTTTGGGCAACGACCACCACGCTTTTGTCGGGATTTTGAAAAGCCAGCAAGTTGGTGTAAGCGCCGCTCGTGGCGAGGCGTTTGGCCCCGGGCAGCACGTAGTGGCTCATGTGCTTGAGCAGGTAATACTCGTGGTTAAGCTGGTAGGTTTTAGCGGCTTCGTCCACGGTCACCAGCGAATTCTGGCTCCAGCCCCAACGGCTGATGCCGCCCTTTTTCAGCGAGATGTTCCAGTAGAGGTAGGAATTCGCGCCGCTACTCAGGTAGTGCTTCATCAGGGTCCAGGTGTATTCGCAGTACTTCCAGTCGTTCTGGCCGTCGCCGCATTCCTGCTCCGACTGGTAGAGCGTCAGCGCTGGGTAGCGCCGGTGGATGCCGGCGATGGCCCCCTTGCCCGCCCACTGAAAGCCCACGCCCTTGATGAACGGACCGCTGCGCTCGTCCTGCAGCACGGTATCGACCAGGGCCTCGTTGGGCCGCTCCATTGTGCCGAAGAACAAGTCCACTTTCCGCGCCCGCATCTGGGGCCCGAGGTAGCCGATGAACCGGGCCAAGCCCTTGGCCGTCCACGTGCAGCTCGGGAACACCTGGGCCGAGTTAAACTCGTTCTGCGGCATCACCATGCCGATGGCAATGCCCTGCTGTTTGTAGGCCTCAATGAATTTGGCGAAGTACAACGCGTAAGTCGTGAAGTACTTATCCTCCTGAATGAACATGTTAGCACCTTCCTTGCCCACTTGCTCCGGCTTGAGGCCGTTGTCGGCCAAGGTAGGGAAGCGTTGGCGGTATTCGGGCTTCACCTCGGCCGCGGCGTAGTGGTGGTTGTACTTCATCCAGGTAGGCGGGCTCCAGGGCGAAGCCCAGAGTTGGAGACCGGGCCGGTATTGCCGGGCGTTTTTGATGAAGGGAATCAGCGTCTGCTCGTCGTTGGCAATGCTGAAATCCTGGAGCGCAAAGTCGCCAGGCGTTTCGTCGTAGGAGTACCAGTCGCGCGAGAAGTCGTTGGCCCCCACCGGCATCCGGCAGATGGTGAAGTTGGCCCCCACGCCCGGCGCAAACAGTTCGCGCATCACCTTTTCCCGGTCCGGTTTATTAAGCGCACTCAGCGACGTCCACCCGAGTTCGTTAAAGCATGCCCCGAACCCGTCGATGGTTTGCAGCGGCCGACGGAGGTTGATTTCAGCATCCGATGCGGCCGTGGCAGCCGTGGTGCGCAGCCCCGGCTGGGCCACCCACGGGGCCGTGGTCGTAGTAGCTACCCATTCCACCCGCGTTTGCGCCTGGGCAGCGAGGCTAAACAGCGCCGCCGCGCCGGCCAAAAGCGCACGTGTCAGCAGTAGGGCAACAACGGAATTTCGCATTTCAAACTTCGAAGCCAGGGTCATGCAAGGTGGGGGACGGGTGACGAGAAAACGCTAGAACTTACCTCAAAATCTTGCCGCGCAGTATACACACCCGACTGTTTCGAGGACGGGCGTGATGCACTTGGTACAGATGTCGCGCTCGGACAGGCCTTGTTTGGACAGGCCTTGTTTGGACGGCATACAGCCGGGTAGGCAGAAAGGCTGGCTAAGGTAATGACAGGATGAAAGCAGCACTTGCTTTTGGCCAGTCGTCCCCTGCCCAGCACATCAATGAACTAGTTCTACCCCCTTTACCATGCGTTCGGTGGGTTCGCAGCCTGTATAATAGCACCAGAGGTAATAGTATACCCCCACAAGGCTGGTGGCTCCCGCCCAAAAGTTCCCATGCGTGTTGGCACTAAATACTTCCCGTCCCCAGCGGTTGAATACTTGCATGAAATGAGTGTGCGGGTACTGGAGCTTCAATCCAAATGCGTCGTTAAGATCGTCGCCATTGGACGTGAAAACGTTGGGCAGAACTGTTGTTTGCGCGGGTTCAACGCACAGCTCGACGGCGGCCGACAAGGCGGTGCAACTGCCCTGGATGGCCCGGACGCGGTAATCGTCGGCTTCAGCCACCGGGTGAATGAGCTACCCATTGCCGGTAGTGGGCGCTTGCCACGGGGCCCTCGGGCCAGTATTACCGCTCGTACCGGGTACGGGCGGGACTGGCCCTACCACGCTCAATAAGGGCCCTGGCTAACCGCAGTACCAGGTGAGCCCTCCCCCCGCTGGGCTCAGGACCGGCACAGGCACCAGGCGCCTGCCGCTCGGCCGGAAGGGACCGCATAACTATTGAGCCAAGTATAAGCAGTTCCAGCACCCGATGAGGGGCCAAATACTTAATGCGCATTTGGCACCAGCCCTTGGCAGGTATTGATTGGCCAGTCGCCCTTCCTTGCCGGCGTATCACCGTTACCGCTATGTATCTGAAAGCAGGGCCAGACGGTCCGGGAATAGTTGCCAAGGGGTAGCGAACAGCTCCCGTGCCTAAGCGCTAGCTACATAGCCTGCTTGCCGGCAAGGACATCCACCACGTTGCTCATAATATAAATGTTCTTGGGGCGGAAAAGCGTTACCTTACGTGGCCCTCAAGTTTATAATAAAAACACGCTTAGACTTTTTTTGCATTTAAACAATATATACTAGCCTTTATCACGCGGGGTGACTTCTGTATTCTACCCATCGGCAAACTCACTTCCCACCTATAAACCAGTCAACGCTTGCCTTCCAGGCCGGTGAAATCTACACAATGAAGGAAAGCGAAAAGAAATATCGGCGATTAATCGAAGCAAGCCAGGATTTATTGGTTACCGTTAATCTGAAGGGCGACATAATCGATACCAACGAGGCCGCGGTAACTCTTACGGGCGTGGAACGCGATACTTTGATGGGGTCTGATTTTTTCACTTTTTTTACCGAGCCCGAATTGGTTTGGGCCGCCTACCGGGAGGTGATGGCCCACGGGACGGTCAGCAACCTGCCCTTCACGCTGCGCCACACCAATGGCACGCTGACCGATGTGTTGTTCGACGGCTCGGTGAACAAGGACGACCAGGGCCTGGTGCTTGGCGCCGTGATTGTGGCCCGGGAAGTGGCCGAGAAAAACTGGGCCACGGAACTGGGCATCGCCAATAAGGAACTCGCTTTCCAGCACAACGAAAAGGAAAAGCGGGCCGACGAGCTCAGCATTGCCAACGAGGAGCTGGCGTATCAAAATGATGAGAAGGAGAAACGGGCCCAGGAGTTAAGTGTTGCGAACGAGGAGTTAGCCTTTCAAAACGACGAGAAAGAAAAACGTGCGGCGGAGCTTAGCATTGCCAACGAAGAACTTGCCTTTCAGAACGATGAGAAAGGAAAACGCGCCCAGGAGCTCAGCGTCGCCAATATTGAGCTAGCCTTTCAGAACAATGAGAAGGAAAAACGGGCCGCAGAGCTCAGCATCGCCAACACCGAGCTAGCCTTTCAGAATGATGAGAAAGAGAAACGGGCCCAGGAGCTAATCATCGCCAACACCGAGCTGGCGTTTCAGAACGACGAGAAGGAAAAGCGAGCGCAGGAATTAAGCGTCGCCAACAAGGAGCTGGCGTTTCAGAACGACGAGAAAGAAAAGCGGGCCCAGGCGCTGAGCGTGGCCAATACCGAGCTGGCGTTTCAGAAAGACGAGAAGGAGAAGCGGGCGGCGGAGCTGAGCATCGCCAATACGGAGCTGG
>JANPOR010000527.1:0-3412 GCA_031428075.1 Hymenobacter sp.
GTTGCTCGACCCAGATTCCTTGCTGCGTCCGGAATGGCAGTTTTTAACCTGCCCTCTCATCTTCTGCCCCATGAAAGAACTCGGACTTTTCCTGCTACTGGTCGGCCTTATTTCGCTGGTACTGCCGCTCATCAACCCCAACCTGCACTACGTTTTCTTGCAGTGGATTGATAAATGGGGCCCCAACGTGGCCTGGGCCATCCGGGGCGGCATTGCGCTGCTGGGCTTGGTGCTGTGGCGCGTGGGCGGGCGGCGCGAGTAGCCCGGGGCCCGGCGCTACCTTTGCGGCGCGTTTCGGCTGGTACGAAACGCGCTTCTTTTTAGTGATATGACCGAGAGAAACGTTCGGGTGCGCTTTGCGCCCTCGCCCACCGGGCCGTTGCACATCGGCGGCGTGCGCACCGCTTTGTACAACTACCTGCTGGCCCGCAAACTAGGCGGCACCATGATTCTGCGCATCGAAGACACCGACCAAAACCGGTTCGTGCCCGGTGCGGAAGCTTACATCCTGGAGGCGTTGGCCTGGTGCGGCATCGTAATCGACGAGGGCCAGGGCGTTGGGGGCCCCCATGCGCCCTACAAGCAAAGCGAGCGTAAGCCCATGTACCGCCAATACGCCGACCAGCTCATCGCCGACGGCTTTGCCTATTACGCCTTCGACACGCCCGAGGAGCTGGAGGCCATGCGCGCCCGCCTGCAGGCCGCCAAGGTGCCCAACCCGCAATACAACAGCATCACCCGCGCCCAAATGCGCAACTCGCTGACGCTGCCCGAGGATGAGACGCAGGCCCTGCTCGACGCCGGCACCGCCTACGTGATTCGCCTGAAAGTGCCCCGCAAGGAGGAAATTCGCTTTCAGGACATGATTCGCGGGTGGGTGGTGGTGCACTCGTCCGCCGTAGACGACAAGGTGCTGATGAAGTCGGACGGCATGCCAACTTATCACTTGGCCAATATCGTCGACGACCACTTGATGGACATTTCGCACGTCATTCGGGGCGAGGAATGGCTGCCGTCGGCCCCGCTGCACGTGCTGCTGTACCGCTACCTGGGCTGGGAAAGTACCATGCCGCAGTTTGCCCACCTTCCGCTGCTGCTCAAGCCCGATGGCACGGGCAAGCTCAGTAAGCGCGACGGCGACCGGTTGGGCTTCCCGGTTTTTCCGCTGGAATGGCACGGCTTGGATGCCGAAACCGGCGAGCCCACCGTGAGCCGCGGCTACCGCGAAGACGGCTACCTGCCCGAAGCGCTGATGAACTTCCTGGCTTTCCTGGGCTGGAACCCCGGCACGACGCAAGAGATTTTTTCGATGGAAGAACTGATTGAGGCCTTCTCGATCGAGCGCGTGAGCAAGTCGCCGGCTAAGTTCGACCAGAACAAAGTGAAGTGGTTCAACGAGCATTACTTGCGCGCTAAATCTAACGCTGAACTGGCGCCCTACTTGTTGGGGGCCCTGGCCGAGCACGGCATCGCTTGCGACCAAGCGAAGGCTGAGCAAATCGTGGGCGTGATGAAGGAGCGGGTGAGCTTCCCGCAGGATTTCTGGCAGGAAGCCAAATACTTCTTCCGAGCCCCCGACGGCTACGACGAGCAAGTAGTGGCCAAGAAATGGAACCCGCAGGTGGCGGGGGCCCTCACCGCGTACGCCGGGGCCCTGGCGGGCTCCACTCCAGCCTCGGCCGAAAGCCTCAAAAGCCTCTTCAACCAGACCATGGAGGCCCAAGCCATGAAGCCTGGCCAGGTATTGCAAACCCTGCGCGTGGCCATCACCGGCGGGGCCGCAGGCCCCGATTTGTTCGAGACACTGGCTATCCTGGGGCCGGGTGAGGTGGCCCAGCGCCTGCCAACCGCCGGGGCCACGCTCGGCTAAGGGCGGGGCGGTTTGCAGGCGCTACTAGAAGAATAGCGCACCCGCTGCGACACCGCAGGTCGATAGCAAAAATACGGGCCCAGAACGTCTGACCGCCATATTTTCTGGCAGGCATCCAACTTATTGTTTTATCCTTTCTAAGCAGGAGCTTGCTTCTTTGCGTAAGAGTTTGCACGCCCTGTCTTTTATTGGCTAGCGCTCAAATGTTTTGGAGAATTATGAAAGGGTCTTATATTCGCTATGGCACTTTTGTATTCCTAGCTAACTTTTATATAAAACTGGTTTAACTGCAAATAAGCCACGAAATAGTGTCAATTTATCTCACTTAATCATGTTTTCATTTGGTTTTGCCCACCGACTCCTTTTCCAGTTCTTGTAATTTTATTAACATCGCTCATTTAGTATGAAAAAACTTTTTACACTCGTTTATGCGCTTTTCGCCTTTGCGCCCTTTGCCGGGTACGCGCAGTGCTCCGACCAGATTACGCTTACTTACTATGTCAGCGGCGTCTTGACGTCACAGACGATTGTTAGCGGGAAAAGCGGTGGTAGTGTCCCTGTTTGCCCATCGGCTGGTGCGCTTTACAGCCTTAGTGCCAGTTCTACTTCAAATTCGGTTTTGACGGTGACTAAGGTGATTACTCAGGGTGCAACCCCTGCTGCAGATGTCGTAGAAAGTCCTGCCGTTGGCAGCGCCGCACTAGTTTCTCCCCAGGAACTGCATGTGTCGTTGTCATTCGCTACAACGACGATTTTCCGAGTAGAATCAAAAGCTACAGACCCTAACTGCTCTAAAGATGATTTTGTCTATTTGACCTTCACGCCGACGCTCACGCTGGTTTCCAACGCTCCTGTGAGCGGTGTATGCAACGGGGGGGCTGTTACGCTAACCGCTGCGGGCTCTACCAGTGGAACCTACACTTGGTCGGCAAACGGAGTGGTCATTCCCGGCAAGACGAGCAGTTCTATCACTGAAAATCCTATTGATAATACTACCTACACGGTTTCGACTACGACTTCCTGCGGGACCAGCTCGCAGCAGATTACGATTCCGGTCAAGACGTTAAGCATTTCGCCCAACGCTCCATTTGCTTGCACTGGACAGTCCACTACGATCACGGCAAGCTACAACGGCCCCAGTGCAACTTACAGTTGGAGTATTCTAGGGCAGGCTCCTTTTGCCACCACGTCCGCCGTGACGGTTATGCCCTTAGTTACTACTACCTACCAGGTTGTGGCACACACCGGTACTAACGATTGCGGCGACATTACTAAGACAGTAACGGTAACGGTGGGGGCCCCCACTGTCAGCGTCGCGCCGACCGCTGCCACCGTCTGCTCGGGCAGTCCCACGACCCTGAGGGCGACCTCGAACAACCCCAGCGCGGTTTTTACTTGGTCCATCGGTGCCGTAATTATTGCAACTGGGTCATCGGTAACCGTCAGTCCCACCACGTCCACTACCTATACCGTAACCGCTACCACGTCCTGCGGCAGTCCTACTGCCACGGTGGCCCTGACGGTAGCGCCCGGGTTGTAGCT
>JANPOR010000528.1:0-27527 GCA_031428075.1 Hymenobacter sp.
CGCCCTGATACCGCTGGCTTACCTGTACTATGACATGCGAAGCCACGACCGTTTACTATTGGTGGTAGACCTGCTGGCCATGGCATTTTCCGTGTTCACGCTACGCTACTACCGCACCCTGTTGCCTCCGGCTGTGGCCGCCACGCAAGTCGGGCCCCTGCTATTGGCCGCGCTACCTGCGCACCCCACGCACGGCCTTACCGCCGCAGCCGACGACGAGGCCCCGCCCCGCTTCAACCTTGAAACGGTGGTGGTAGCCCGGGCCAACGGGCCCCGGCAGTTCCCGCCCCAGGCTTTGCATTCGGCGGCGGGTAGTCGGGCGGCAACGGTGCTACCGCCCAGTGGTAAGCGTCAAACGCTGACCGGCTGGTACAGTTTAGCCAACTGCGCCACGGCGTAATCCACCTCGTCGGCGGTATTCATCTTGCTGAGCGAGAAGCGCACCGTGGCCCGGTCGGGGTTGCCGCCCAGGGCTTCGAGTACATGCGAGCCAGCCTGGGCCCCACTAGTGCAGGCCGAACCACCGGACGCCGCTATTTTGCTGATGTCCAGATTAAACAGTAACATTTCGCTAATAGCCGACGGTGGCAAGCTCACGCTGAGCACGGTGTAGAGGCTGTGATCAGCGTCTGCCGAGCAGCCGTTAAACCGCACACCGGCCACCCGGGACCGTAACTGGCTAATGAACCTGTTCTTTAGCTCCTGCACATGGGCGCGGTGGGCGGCCATGTCGCGGTAGGCGATTTCTAAGGCCTTGGCCAGTCCCACGATGCCGTACACATTTTCGGTACCTGCGCGCACATTGCGCTCCTGCGCGCCGCCGTACATAAACGGAACTGCCTGCGTACCAGGCCGGGTGTACAGAAAACCTATACCCTTGGGGCCGTGAAACTTATGTGCCGATCCCACCAGAAAATGATTTTTCAGGGCCCGTACGTCGTGCCGATAGTGGCCCATAGTCTGCACCGTATCGGTGTGAAAAACAGCGTCGTACTTGACGCACAGGACCCCAATGGCTTCGATGTCGTTCAGGTTACCGATTTCGTTGTTGCCGTGCATCAGGCTTACCAGGGTGCGCGGGTGGGTAGCCAGTAAATCGTCGAGGTGGGCCAGATCGAGGCGTCCCTGGGCATCGTGGCGCACGTAACTCAACTCGATTTCGCCGGTTTTGGCCAGGGCCTGCAACGGGTGCAGCACGGCGTGATGCTCCAAGGGCGAGGTTACGGCGTGCCGCAACCCTTGGGCCCGGACACTGCCAAAAATGGCCGCGTTATTGGCCTCGGTGCCGCCGCTGGTAAAAGAAATTTCGGCCGGGGCAGCCCCCAGCAGGTGAGCTACCGTCTTGCGGGCGTTTTCGAGAGCCGCACGTGCTTGGCGGCCCGGCCCGTGCAGGCTGCTGGGGTTGCCGTAGTGCTGGCCCAAGAAGGGCAGCATGGCCTCCAGCACCTCGGGGTCGAGGGGCGTGGTGGCGGCGTTATCGAAGTAAACCTGCATGGACTTAAATTGGTATATAGCGGCTAGTGGGCGATAATCTCTTTAATATCAGCGATGATTTTCTGAGCCAAATGGTCGGCTGTAGCGTTCGAGTCTGACTCAGCGTAAATGCGAATAATGGGCTCGGTGTTAGACTTTCGCAAGTGCACCCATTCCTTATCAAATTCGATTTTCACGCCATCAATGGTGTTAACCGGTTGCTTGGCGTAGCGCTTCTCCATCTGCGTCAGCACCGAATCGGTGTTGATTTCGGGGGTTAACTCGATTTTGTTTTTTGAAATAAAATACCCTGGGTACGAAGCCCGCAGCCGGGAGGCGGTGAGGCCCGACTTGGCCAAATGCGTCAGAAACAGCGCGATGCCCACCAAGGCATCGCGGCCGTAGTGCAACTCGGGGTAGATGATGCCACCGTTACCTTCGCCGCCAATTATGGCCTGCGTTTCCTTCATTTTGGTCACCACGTTCACTTCGCCCACCGCGGCGGCGGCGTAATTGCCCCCGTGCCGCTCGGTAACATCGCGCAAGGCGCGGGTGCTGCTAAGGTTGCTGACGGTGTTACCGCCCCCATTGGCTTGTAGCACGTAATCGGCCACGGCCACCAGCGTGTACTCTTCGCCAAACATCTCTCCGTTTTCGCTCACCAGGGCGAGGCGGTCCACATCGGGGTCCACCACGATGCCGAGGTCAAACGAGCCTTTTTCGAGCACTTTGGCAATGTCGCGCAGGTGTTCGGGCAACGGCTCGGGGTTGTGGGCGAAATCGCCGGTCGGCTCGCAATGCAACTTTTCCACCGTTGTCACACCCAAGGCCCCCAGCAGCTGCGGTACGGCAAAACCACCCGACGAATTCACAGCATCTACCACTACCCGAAAATTACGAGCCCGGATGGCGTCCACGTCCACCAGCGGCAGGGCCACCACCGCCGCGATGTGCTCGGCGAGGAACTCATTGTCGGTCGTGTACTGGCCCAGCTTGTTAACAAGCGCGAAATCAAAAGCCTCGCTTTCGGCCAAAGCCAGCACCTGCTGCCCGTCGGCTTCGGATATAAACTCTCCTTGGGCATTGAGCAGCTTCAAGGCATTCCACTGCTTGGGATTGTGCGAGGCGGTAAGGATGATGCCGCCAGCAGCCTGTTTGGCCGTCACCGCCATCTCGACGGTGGGCGTGGTGCTCAGGCCCAGGTCCACCACGTCGAGACCAAGGCTCTGCAGGGTGGCCGCCACAAGGCGGCTCACCAAGGCCCCCGAGATGCGGGCATCGCGCCCGATGACCACCGTGCGCGAAGCCGTGGGCTGGGTTGCCACCCAAGTGCCATAAGCTGCGGCATATTTTACCACGTCGAGGGGGGTGAGGCCTTGGCCAACCGGTCCGCCGATGGTGCCGCGAATGCCGGAAATAGATCTGATGAGGGTCACTGATTGCAATATTAGAGGGAGACAAAAATACGCAACCGCCCCCGGTTAGGCCCAGTTCGGGTTATCTTTGGGATAATGGAAAACCACCTGCCCGCTCCCACAGCCCTGTTGGGACCCGCCCGTCGCCCTGCCCAGCTAGCCGCCTTTGGTCGCTTGCTCGACGTACTCGACCGCTTGCGCGCCGAATGTCCTTGGGACCAAAAACAAACCTTCCAGAGCTTGCGTCACCTCACCATTGAGGAGACTTACGAAATCAGCGACGCCATTCTGCGCGACGACCTTCCTGACCTAAAAAAAGAGTTGGGTGACGTGATGCTACACTTGCTATTTTATGCCCGCATTGCCGCCGAGCAGGGCGCTTTCGATATTGCCGACGCTCTCAACTCGCAGTGCGAGAAGCTTATCTTCCGCCACCCGCACATCTACGGCGACGCCCAAGCCGCCGACGAAGCCGCTGTAAAACGCAACTGGGAGCAGCTCAAGCTCCAGGAGAAAGGTAACACCGGGGTGCTTAGCGGCGTACCCAATTCGTTGCCCGCCCTCGTGAAGGCCATGCGCATCCAAGAAAAAGCCCGAGGCGCAGGATTCGACTGGGAAGAGCCCGCCCAAGTGTGGGCCAAGGTACAGGAAGAATTGAACGAGTTTGGTGCCGAGTACGGCCACGGAGAACCCGGAAAGATGCAAGTTGAGCGCGCCACCGAAGAATTTGGCGACCTCTTATTTTCACTCGTTAATTTTGCTCGCTTCGCCGGCATCAATCCTGAAGAAGCCCTAGAGCGCACCAACCGAAAGTTTATCAGTCGCTTTCAACACCTTGAGGCCGCTACAGCCGTCGATGGACACCGCCTTGCCGACCTCACGCTGGCCCAAATGGATGTGTATTGGGAAGCAGCTAAACGCCAACTGGCCGCCGCAGCCGCGTCACTTTCCGTAAAAAATTAGCTTTCTTGCACACCTAATTAGTGGCTGCAAGACTGCCTAAACGGTTTTTCCTTTGGCTGCGCCGAAGATTTTGGTTACGTTTGTCCAATTGAATCGCTTTTTGATTTGCATCGCGCCGCAAAAGTTTTCTCTTTTGCAACTGGCCTAGGGCATCCGATCCGAGTAGGCTGCCCATTTTTACCAGACTTCGCTTTCTCTTTTTGTTTTTTTGTTTAAATTTTTGCTTCTTTTCAACCTACAACCCAAACATTTCGGAATATATGGAACAGAAAAATGCCCTGAACACGAATCCCCGGCCTGCCACGCCGGCCGCTCCTAAGGCCGCCGAGAAAAGCAGCGGGGGCGCCTCCCTGTTCTCCGTCATAGTGATTGTCTTGGCCTTTGTCGTTGCATATATCATCTTTAAGTTTGTGCTTGGCAACGGCAGCCATTTCCAAGGCGGTGTAAATACTAACGCTCCGATTCCGGGCGATTACTTGGGTACGGTATATAGCGGCGGCAACATTGTGCCGATCCTGATTACTATGTTCCTGTGCGTTATCACCTTCTCGATTGAGCGCCTGCTGACCATTTCTAAGGCCAAAGGTTCGCAAAGCATTGAAGGTTTTGTGCGTATCGTGCGTCAAAAGCTGAACGCCAACGACATCAATGGTGCCATTGCCGCCTGCGATCAGCAGAAGGGTTCTGTAGCCAACGTGGTAAAAGCGGGTTTGCTGAAATACAACGAAATGTCCCGTGAGCGCACCATGGCAACGGACCAGAAAGTGTTGGCCATCCAAAAGGAAATTGAGGAGACCACCGCTCTGGAATTACCCATGCTGGAAAAAAACTTGGTGATCATTTCCACTATCGCCTCAGTCGCTACCCTAACGGGTCTGCTAGGTACGGTATTCGGCATGATCAGCGCCTTCTCGGCCCTGGCCCAAGCTGGTTCCCCCGACGCTGTAAAACTGGCCAGCGGTATCTCGGAAGCTTTGATCAACACAGCTTTCGGCATCGGCACCTCTGCCCTGGCCATCATAGCTTACAACTACTTCACCAGCAGAATTGACGAGCTGACTTATAGCATCGACGAGGCCGGGTTCAGCATCATTCAAACCTTCGCTGGTCAGCACGGCCAGACGGTTCAAGCATAATTACACCGCAGTCGGCTGGGGCCCTCAAATCCCCGGCTGACCGCAGTGTTTTGCGCACTAAATATTGAGGAATTGGTGTTGTCTCAACGACGTCTGTTACCTCTTAACCCTGCACCGCAATGCCCAAAGTAAAACCGCACCGCACCTCGCCGTCGCTGGACATGACGCCGATGGTAGACCTAGCATTTCTGCTGGTGACGTTCTTCATGCTAACGACCAAGTTTGCGCCCGAAGAGACCGTCGTGGTTGATACACCTTCGTCGACGTCGGAAATCAAGCTTCCGGAAAGTAGCGTTATCACGCTGACGGTAGACAAGAACAAGCGCGTGTTCTTCGGCGTAGACGACGACAAAACCAAGGTCGCTACCCTTCAAAAAGTGGGAGCCAAGTACGGCGTCAACTTCTCCGCTGCACAAGCCAAGACCTTCGGCAACCTGACTAACTTCGGAGTGCCTATTGGCCAGCTTGGTTCACTGCTCAACATGGACGCTGATGCTCGCAAGGCCGTGGCTAAAAGCGAGCCTGGTATACCGATGGACTCGCTCAACAACCAGCTTATAGATTGGGTAATGGAAGCTCGTAAGGCCAACTTAGCGCTGTTTAAGAAACAGACCTTTATCGCCATCAAGGGCGATGGGCAAGCAGACGTACCTACTGTGCAGCAGATAATCAAAGTGCTGCAAGAGAAAGATATTAACCGCTTCAATCTTATCACCGACTTGGAAAACAAGCCGGTAGTGAGTCGTTAGCCGGTTCAACAGCAACTTACTAGTACCTCAGTAGCTAGAAATCATGGCAGAAATACAAGGAAAAGCCGACTCCGGTGGTAAAGGAGGTAAGAAGCGGGCTAAGAAAATGTCGACCAAAATCGATATGACACCGATGGTAGATTTGGCCTTCCTACTGCTCACCTTTTTCATGCTGACCACTACGTTTGCCAAGCCCAACGTGATGCAGCTAACTATGCCGGTGAAGGAAAAAAATCCGGATGAGCAGACCAAGCTCAAGGAGTCGGAGGCTTTCACCATCATCATGGGCGAAAATAACAAGGTTTACTACTACGCCGGCATGAACTCAGCCGAATCGAAGGCCGAGTTGAAAGTGACCGATTATGGCCCGAATGGCATCCGGAAAGTCATCCTTGACCGCCAGCGGGTTCAGCCCAAAACGGTAATCCTTATCAAGCCCGACGATAAGGCTGTGTACAAAAACATGGTCGACATTCTCGACGAGATGAACATTACCAATCAGAAAAAATACGCTTTGGTGAAAATCGCCAAGTCAGATAAAGACCTAATTAAATCCTCCGGGCTATGATGACCTCCGCGCAGATTGCCCAGGCCAGCTTGGACGATATCGTATTTGAGGGCCGTAATAAGTCCTACGGCGCTTATGTGCTGCGGCGGCTCTACCAGCGCAATGTTACCCGCTCGCTGATTATCGGCACGGCAGTATTGGTACTGCTAGTGGCTTTCCCGCTTATCGCTCAGTACATTAGAGAGCACCAACCGAGAGAGGATACCAAGAAAAATCTCACGGAAAACGTGTTGATGGATGCTCCACCGCTGGACGACACGAAACCACCACCTCCACCCCCACCTCCCGAAGCGCCCCCACCCCCACCGCCTAAACTTACGACCATCAAATTCACCCCTCCGGTGATTAAGAAGGACAACGAGGTGCAGAAAGAGGACGTGCCGGACCAAGAAGAATTGAAGGATAAGACTGTAGCCACGGTGACCGTTAAAGGCAACACCGATGTGCAGGATCTCTCGGCCCTCTCGGGAGAAGGCAACAAGGTGGTAGAGGAAGTAGTGGAGAACAAAGTGTATACCTATGTAGAGCAGATGCCACAGCTTCCTGGTGGAGGCGGTAACGCCGCCATCGTAGCTGCTATCCAAAAGGCCACCAAATATCCCAGCATGGCGCAAAACAATGGCGTCGAAGGTCGGATCTTTGTGAGTTTCACGGTAAATGCTGAAGGCAACGTCTCCGACGTAAAAGTGGTGAAAGGCCTTGGCTCAGGCCTAGATGAGGAAACGATGCGGGCAGTAAAGACGCTGCCCAAATTCATTCCTGGCAAACAGAATGGACGAGCAGTGAGCGTGTCCTTCACCGTTCCGATCACCTTCAAGATTCAATAAGCACTAGTTCTAGTCTATAAACCAGAGCTACATCACGAAACCCCGGACGAGCCAATGGCCCGGCTGGGGTTTTTTAGTATTAGATGCGTTTTAACAGGAATTTGGTGCGCACTAGTGAATAATTTCTAGCTTTATTACGCGTTCATGGGCCAGCGCGCCGGGGTCTGATTGAACCATTTAACAGTGCTACCGGATTTTAAAGGAAACCACAAAGACTTAACACAAGCTAGATTTACATCGGTCATTTTTGCTTCTGTATTTATGGCCAATATTCCCACTACCGAAGAACGCCTGGGCCGATCGCCACAACACTTGGTGCGTTACTTTGTGCTGTTCATGTCGTTGGTGTATGCCGGCATGGGCGCGTGGCTGGTCTGGACGGCCGGCCAGCCGACTAGCCCCGCCATGACCCATTTTGCCGAGATTGGCCTAACCGGCACACGGTTACGCCTGTTGGGATTGTTCTTTATTTTGTATGGCTTGATCCGCTTTACACGCAGTTACCGAGCTCATTTTCGCAATATTACTGATCCAGAAGAAGATGACATTTCCGCCTCCTAAACCTACTTCTATCGTCATTGCCGTGGCCGGCGGTTGGCTGGCGCTGGCCAGTTGCCAGTCGGGTAATGACAGTGGCACAGGTACAAGCACGCCTACAAGCGGTACCGTGGCTGTAGCCGTAGATGAAACGTTTGCGCCCATTTTGCAGGCACAGGCCGATACATTTGGCAAGCTTTACCCCGAAGCACATGTCAAGCTAAAGTTCGAGCCGGAAGAGAATGTGATGATGGACCTCATCAACGGCAAAGTGGAGGTAGCAGTAGTCTCGCGTGAACTGAATGCTGAAGAAGATGCTGCTTTTGCCAAGCAAACTATTTACCCTCACACCACGCGCATTGGCATTGATGGTCTAGCTATCGTGCTACACCCTTCCAACCCCGATTCGATGCTGACTACTGCGCAATTACGCGCCATTTTCACGGGTGGAAGCAAGGCTTGGAGTCAGGTAAGCGGCCAAAAAAAACTGGGCGATATCAACGTAGTATTCGACGCCAACCGTAGCAGTACCGCCCGTTTCGTGCGCGATTCCCTAACGCAAGGAGCTGCCCTGACGCCGCGCGTATTCGCAACAGCATCGAATCCAGCGTTGCTCGACTACGTTGCGGGCCATCCAAACGCCATTGGGGTAGTCGGTGTAAACTGGATTTCAGACCACGACGACCCCGCAGCCATGAAATTTTTCCGCAAGGTGCGAGTGGCCAGTATTACGGCCCGTCCCAATCCCAAGCCCGACGACTATATCCAACCTTACCAAGTAAACCTGGCCCAAAAAACTCCAGCGCAACTGGCCCAGTACCCCGAGTTGCAGAATTACCCATTACGCCGCAACATCTACATTATCAACCGCGAGGCGCGTACGGGTCTTGGCACGGGGTTCGCCTCGTTTGTAGCGGGCAAGAATGGTCAACTCATTTTTCAAAAATCCGGCTTGCTACCAGCTCTTATGCAGGCCCGCGTTGTGACCACACCTAAACGTTAACAGCAATCACTGCGTACACTTTTTCAGCTTTCTTTGTTCTCTCACCATTTCTCTTATCATGAGTTTTAAGCCTTGGAAACAGCCCCTGCTCGCTGCTGCCGCTCTGGCCGCCGGCACCACGGCGGCCACCGCCCAAATCAGCAACACTACCCAGAGCCTAATTCAGCACGAACGCTATAACGAAGCTCGTGCCTCGTTAAGCAAAGGCACCACACCCGAAACAGCTTTTGAGTTGGGCCGCATTTACCAGTTTCGGGACATGCCCGATTCTGCAGCTTATTATTTCAACAAATCTGGCGGCACCACTCCATTCGGACAGGTGGCGGCGGGCCGGGCTCTGCTAGCTAAGGGCCAGATTGCTCCTGCCGATGGTCAGTTTGATGCTGCAGCTAAGGCCACCAAAAATAAGGACGCCAAGATTCTGACCATGATTGCGCAAGCTTATGGCGAGTCAGATGACGTAAAAAGCATCGATAAGGCTCTGACGTTCATTAACAGCGCTCAGACGGCCAACAAAGGAAAGGACGACCCAGCCCTGATGGTGGCCCGCGGCTTAGTCTACTTGCACACTGACCAAGGTGGCGGTGAAGCCATGAACAGCTTCGAACGGGCTACTACTGCCAACCCTAGCTACGCCCCTGCCTACTATGAAAAAGGGGTGTTGAACATTCGTGCCCGCAATTTTAACGAAGCCCGGACCAACCTTAACAAGGTTGTAGAGTTGGACCCAAGTTATGCCCCCGCCTACCGTGAATTGGCCGACATGTATTACTACGCTGGACAGTATGACCAAGCCCTCAGCTCGTTCCAGAAGTTCGTGAGCCTATCGGAAAAGTCGTCCCGGACCGACGCGCAGTACGCTTCGTTCCTTTACCTCACCAAAAAATACCCAGAGGCCTTAGCGGCGGTGAATAGCGTGTTGCAGAGCGACCCGAACAACCTCACCATGAACCGTCTGAAAGCTTATTTGCTGTACGAAACCAACGATTATGCCGGGGCCGCCACGGCCATGGACACGTACATGAAATTAGCACCTGCTGACAAGGTCCTTCCCGAGGATTTTTCGTACCAAGGCCGTATTTTAGCACGGGCCGGCCGGGCTGATGAAGGCATCACGGTGTTGAAAAAGGCTATCTCGACGACGACTGATCCGGCAAAGAAAGCAGAATTGCAAGACGCCCTTGCTACTGCTTACGGCACTAAGAAGGATTATGCATCGGCCATTGGTATCTATAAATCGAAGATTGCTGCCAACCCGGATAAAACTGATCTGACCGGCGTCTTCCGTTTAGCCTCGGCTTATGACAATGCCAAACATTACGCCCAGGCTGACAGCGTGTACAATGTCATCTTGACGGCCAAACCTACCTACGCACCGGGCGTGCTGGCTCGTGCTCGCACAAACTCCAACCTCGACCCTGATTCTAAGAAGGGCCTAGCCAAGACGTACTATGAGCGCTACATCGAACTATCAAAGGCCGAAGGCGCGGATCCTACAAAGTTTCGTAGCGGTCTAATAGAAGCCAATTACTACCTCGGAGTGAACGAGCTTCAGCAGAAAAACAACAAGGCAGGGGCCAGCACTTACTTCCAACAGGTATTAGCCATCGATCCTACCAACAAAGACGCGTCTAACGCACTGAGCGTCATCAACGCTAAGCCGCGCGTTACGTCCACTAAGCGGACCACGACCGTAGTTAAGAAAAAATAGTTTTTTGCCTACACTAAGTATAAGAAGCCCCGTCGCAATAATGCGACGGGGCTTCTTATATGCATATTCCTTCCGCTATCGTTAGGTAGCATAAGTATCCCATTTGGCTAGAGCAGCGGCGAAATCTGCGGGAAGCTCAGCTTCAAAGAGCAATTCCTGACCCGTGGTGGGTTGCACGAAACCCAACGACTGCGCATGCAAGGCCTGTCGCGGTAGTAGCTGAAAAGTATTTTCGACAAAAGCGCGATAGCTAGCCGTGTTGGGGCCCATACGAATACGGTTACCGCCATAAGTAGCGTCGTTGAACAATGGGTGGCCTAGGTACTGCATGTGCGCCCGGATTTGATGCGTACGGCCGGTTTCCAGCACGCAGCGAAGTAATGCCACCGGCCCGTAGCTTCGCAACACCTCGTAGTGCGTCACGGCCGATTTTCCTTGTTCGCCCCCAGGGTACACTGTCTGCACTTTACGGTCGCGTAGGCTACGCCCAATGTTCCCCTGAATGGTGCCCGTAAGCTCCTTTGGTGTGCCCCACACCAATGCCAAATAGCTGCGTCGGATGGTATGGTAGAAAAACTGTAGCGATAGATGCGTCATCGCAAACTCAGTTTTGCCGATTACGAGCAGACCCGACGTATCCTTGTCGATGCGGTGCACCAAGCCCGGTCGAACTTCGCCGTTACGCCCGGTGGGTAGGTCAGCCAAATGGTAAGCTAGGCCATTGACAAGAGTGCCTTCCCAATGCCCAAAAGCAGGATGCACCACCAACCCAGCCGGCTTATTCACAATGAGTAAATCATCATCTTCGTAAGGAATCACTAAAGCCATGGGTTCGGGCAACACCTTGCCGGTACGCGGCGGTTCTGGCAACGTCACCGTTATGATATCCTGGGGCTTGACTCGATAGTTGGGTTTCACTACACGACCGTTCACCTGCACCGCCTCGGCCCGGATGGCCTCTTGCACCTTATTACGCGAAGTATTACCCAAGCGGTGTAGCAAAAACTTGTCAATGCGCAATAGGTCTTGACCGCGGTCCACCATGATGCGGTGGTGCTCGTACAGATCGTCGCCTTCAAGCTCTTCCAAGTCTTTTTCAGGACCGGTTTCGTCGTCTCTCATGATCGGGTTAATGGACTAATTTTCCAATAAAAAAGGCCAGGACTTACGCCCTGGCCTTTTGCGTTTGCAAGCGCAAGCGACTTACTTCTTGCTCTTGATCTTGGATTTACCCAGGCCGGGTGCCGAGGTCGGAGCGGCTGGCGCTGTATTCAGGGTAGTAGGACCGGACTTTAGGGGGGCCGGGGCGGTGGGTGTAATGCCCATTTTCTTCAGCACTATGTCCGAGATATCGCCATCCTTAGGGCCGTGCAACAGCGTAGGCGTATCGCCGTCTGAATTCAGCACGTAAGTGTATCCGTTCTCAGTAGCCACATCATCAATGGTTTTTTGCAGCTTATCGAGGGCTGGGCGAATCAAGCTTTGCTGCTTCTGCTGTAACGACTGCTCAGCACTGCGTTGGAACTCCTGGATGGATTGCTGCAATCCGGTCAACTCCTTTTCCTTATCGGCTTTCACAACGTCGGTCATCGTGTTGGCACTTTTCTGATAAGCGTCGAGCTTAGCCTGGTAGTCGGTGTACTTACTCTTCATTTGAGCCGTCAACTGGTCATTGTAGGTCTTCAGGCTTGACTCAATTTGCTTGCTTTCGGGCATTTGGCTCAGCACATATTGCACACTGGTGTAGCCAATTTTGAGCGGGGCCTGGGCCTGAGCGGTGGTAGTGGCCAAGGTGCCAGCGGTCAGCAGAGCGGCGGCCAGCGCTAGGCGGAGGTTTTTCACGGAATTCATCAAGAGAAAATGGGTCAGAAAAAGTATAGATACAAAGGTAGTTATTTTGGGCTTTTCGTCGCCGCACGGCCAGCCTTGGTGCCAGGCGCCTTTTCGGGGGCCCCCGAATCCGACTCAAAAGCCGGATCGGCGACCGGAGTTTTAGGCGGGACAACCGTCTTAACAGGGCCCTTGGGGCCTGTTTGGTTACGGTCTTCGGCCGCTAGGCCTAACTCCTCGAGCACAAACTCGGTATAATCATAGGTGGGGCTTGTGTAAAGCATGGTCACATCGCCAGACTTATCAAAGATGCAGGCCAGCTGTTTTTTCTTGGCCACCTTCTCGCAGGCTTCGAATACCTTGTCCTGCACCGGTTTATTCAACTCCTGGCGCTTCTTGAACAGTTGGCCTTCGTAGCCAAATTGCTTATTCTGGTAAGTCTTGATTTCCTGTTCTTTCAATAAAATCTCGTCTTGGCGCTTCTTTTTCATCTGCTCGGTGAGCACCACTTCTTCGTCGTGGTAAGCGCGGTGCAGGCGCTCCAAATCTTTCTTTTGGGCTTCAAGCTCCTTTTGCCAGATTACCGACATATTGTTCAAGTCCTGCTGAGCCTTAGCATACTCAGGCATCTTAGCCATGATAAACTCCGAATCGATCCACCCAAATTTTTGGGCATGGACGGCAGGCGCGACTAGCAGCAGTCCCAACATTAAGCTCCAGACACCGGCTATTTTCATGCGTATCGAACAAAGAAAACGGCCGCCGGGTGCCGCTAAACTAGCGGATTTGCTGGCCGATAATAAAATGGAAGTGGTTCGGGTCCTGCTTGGTTGTGGTGCCCGGTAGCGGCACCACTTGATCGAAGCCGTGGCCGTAGTCGAATCCTAGCAAACCGAATGCCGACATGAAAATGCGGGCCCCTATCCCAGCCGAGCGATATAACTTGTAAGGATTGTAATTAGTGTACGTGTCGAAAGCGTTGCCAGCTTCGGCAAAGGCCAGCACGTACACTGTCGCGGCCGGGTTGAGGCTGACGGGGTAGCGCATTTCCAACACGTATTTATTGTAGGCGATGCCGCCGTTCTGGTTCGATTGAGCCGTTGGGATGGCGTAGGCAGCGTTGGGGTCGTCGTAGCCACGCAAGCCGATGTAATCGGTGCCCACGATGAAGTTTCCACCGCCGTTGTAGCCAAGGCCCGCGCCACCCATTTTAAACCGCTCAAACGGCCCTAAATCGCGCCCGCCGTACGAGCCAAGGAAACCAAAGTGGGCACGGGTATTAAGCACTAGCTTGCCCACGATAGGCGTAAACCACGAAGCGTCGAACATCCACTTGTGGAATTCTAGCCATTGGTTGGCATCGGGGTGGGCCCCTTTGAATAGGGAGTACGGCGGCGTTAAGCTCAGGCTGAGGCTCAGTGACGAACCCCTGCGGGTGTAGGTCGGGTTGTCTATGCTGTTGCGGGCCAGCGTAGTATTAAGCGTGATATTGGTGGCTTGACCGGTGCTAAAGCCCGGCAGTAACGAGTAGTTCTGCGTTTGATACTGACTATACGACAGCGAGTTACTCAACGTAAAGTAGTCGTCGGGCACCCGCAACTGGCGACCCAGACCCACACTGGCACTATTTACCTTAATGAAGCTACCTGTGCTAGCATCGAAGTTAGTGCCAATACGACTGATACTCCGATTCAAACTGAACGACAGTGAATTGGGGCGGCGGCCACCCAGCCACGGCTCCGTAAACGAAAGCGAGTAGGCTTGGTACTGTAACCCGTTGGCCTGTATATTAAGGGCTAGGCGCTGGCCGTCACCGGCGGGCACTGGCGTCCAGTTACGCAGGGTACCAGCTTTGCGCATCGAGAAGTTGTTGAACACCAACCCCACCGTACCAATGAAGCCAGCATAGCCGCCCCAGCCGCCCGAAAGCGTAACTTGATCCGAAGGCTTTTCTACTACCGTGTAGTTAATATCAACGGTGCCATCGGCTTGGTTGGGCACAGGATTGATGCCCACTTTTTCTGGATCGAAGTAGCCTAGCGTGGCCAACTCGCGGTTGGAGCGGATCAGCAACTCACGGTTGAATTTGTCGCCGGGCAACGTCCTAATGGCGCGGCGAACCACGTGGTCACTGGTTTTGGTGTTGCCCGCGATATTTATTTCCTTGATGTGAGCCTGCACGCCCTCGCTCAGACGCATCTCAATATCAATCGAATCGCCTTCTACCTTCTTCTCCACCGGCTCAATTGTAAAGAAGAGGTAACCGTCGTTCATGTAGAGTGACGTAACGTCTTGACCAGTGGGATTGTAGTTCAGGCGCTTGTCCAAGATCTCCTTGCTGTAAGGGCTGCCCGGTTTGATACCCAGCACCCCCGAGAGGGTTTTGTCATCGTAGAGGTAGTTGCCGTTCCAAGTGATGTGGCGGAAATAATACTTAGGCCCCTCGTCCACTTTAATAGTCAGGGCCAAGCCTTTGGCATCACGCACTAACGTATCGCTCACCACTGTGGCGTCGCGATAGCCCTCAGCGTTGTAGAATTCGATGAGCTTCTTCTTGTCTTCTTCGTACTCTGCTTTTTGAAATTTGCCGGAGGTCAAGAACTTGTACGCCTTACGTTCCTTAGTTTTCTTTAGCTTGCCTTTAAGCTTGCGGTCTGAAAAAGCTTTGTTACCCTCAAAGGAAATGTCGTGGATGCGGACCTTGTTGCCTTTGTCAACGTTGATCCGCAGGGCTACGCTATTGGAAAGCGAAGAATCGGCTACTTGCAATATGTTCACTTTTGTATCGAGGTATCCTTTGTTCACGAAGAACTTGCGGACCTGGGCACGGGTATTATTCAGCAAAGCATCGGTCACGACCTTGCCCCGGATGAGCGTTATCTTTTTGGTTAACTCCTCCGTCTGGCCTTTACGGATACCACTAAAAGTAAACTTCGACAATCGGGGCCGCTCTTTTAGGGTGAAATCTAGAAAGATTTTGTCGCCCTCGGTGCGGGCAATGGTCACGTTTACGTCGCCCAGGATGCCCTGCGCCCACAACTTGCGGATGGCTTTGCCAATTTCCTCGCCTGGAATAGTGATGTTGTCGCCTACCCGTAGCCCCGACAGGCCGATTAGGGTACTGGGGTCGAGGTAGCGCGCACCACTTACAGTGATACCGCCCAGCACGTATTTTTTGGGCTCAGTGCCGCCACTCGCCGGCCGCGCACCCAAGCCCTGTGCCCGTGCTGTGCTCCAGCCGCCTATTACCAACCACCCCAGCAGCAGAAACCAAGAAAAATTACGCACCGAAGTCATGAATTAAATAAAGTACTAAGAAACAGAGATTTGTTCGCTAGTTTTGCCAAAGCGGCGTTCCCGGCTCTGGTACGCCCGGATAGCATCCTGCAGATGCTCGCGCCGGAAGTCGGGCCATAGCAAATCGGTGATATATAACTCAGTGTAGGCTAGTTGCCACAGCATAAAGTTACTGATTCGCTGCTCGCCGCTGGTGCGAATGAGCAATTCCGGGTCGGGAATACCCTCCGTGGAGAGATAGCTAGCCACGGTTGCTTCGTCCACGTCGGCGGGCTGCACCCGGCCAGCGGCTACATCGGCGGCCAAGCGGCGGGCGGCCTGCGCCAAGTCCCAACGTCCACTGTAGCTCAAGGCCAGCACCAACGTCATGCTTGTGCCATTTCTAGTCAATTCCTTGGCTTCGGCCAACTCGCGCTGGCACCCAGCGGGCAGGCTGGCGGTGTCACCGATAGCCTGCAAACGGATGCTATTCTTGAGCAAGGTCGGGGTTTCCTGGCGAATGGTGTGCACCAGAAGTTGCATCAGGGCCATGACTTCCAGGGCTGGGCGATTCCAGTTTTCGGTCGAGAATGCATACAGCGTCAGGTACTTCACGCCCAAGCGTGCTGCTTCTTCCACGGTCTCCCGCACGGCCGTGATAGCACTCTGGTGACCGAACACCCGCAGGCCACCCCGCTGCTTGGCCCAACGACCGTTCCCGTCCATGATGACGGCCACGTGCGTGGGAATGTTAAGAGAGTCGATTTCGGCCCGGCCGGTCATCGTTGCGGTTTCGATATAAGAGGCCGCAAGTTACGAAGACAGTTGCATCCGCCGGTCGGGCGTGCCGGCTACACGCGTGCTTCGTCCGCGCTTCTCACCAGAAAACGCCGCCGCCAGACCGTAAGCTGGCGCGGCAGCGGGCCTTCGGTCGCAAGCGAATTATTCTAAAAGCTTCTTGTTGTTCTTGTACTGTGGGGGGCAGCGCACCTTATAAAAGGTGTATGATACACTCAGCCCACTGTAGTAGTACCAGTCTTTATCGTGCGCATTCACCAACAGCGGATCTTGGTCGCCTAGGTTGTCGAGCTGGTCACTAAACGTTTTGCGCACACCAGTTTCCAAGCCCAAGTTGATGTGTTGCGACAGGGCATACTTCAGCCCCACCCCGGCCGGGACAACAAACCCCAAGTGCCCAGCCGAGCGATTGTAGGCGGGGCCCAAACTTGGGTTTGTCGTCTCCGTGCGCGTGTTGGCATAGTACCCCCCTAACCCGATGAATAAATAAGGCGTGAAGTGCACTTTTTGCTTGCGGGCATGGTAGTCCAGGAAATTGTATTCCACGGCCACGGCGGCTTCCAGCACGCTACCCTTCACGTTGGAGCCGCGGTAGCCTTGCAGGGGCGGTACCCCACCGCCAACGCCCGTCACGCTGCCGTCATCGGCTCGCAACAAGCCGGCTAACAAGCTGCCACGCAACGTGACCGGCACCGATACATCGCGTCGGTAGAAGGCTGTAATGGCCGGTCGATTATTATTAATCTGGTACTGAGGCGCGATTTCACCCCGATAATTGGTCATGCCTAGGCCAAGGCCAAGTTCGCTCGTCCGCTGGGTTTCGATTTGGGCTTGGGCGGAAGCACAAAAAAACGCACCCCCTATTTGCGTGAGGCAAACAAGGAGTGCGCAACGAAATGTGTTGTTTATCATCAAGCTAGGTAAGGCACTGAGCAAGAGCTAGCCAGCGTAGGCCGCTGCTGCTTAGCGGAATTTCGGATTTTTGATGCGGGGCGTCAAGATGTAATTCAGTGACAAGCCGGTTACCGTGTACCAATCGGTTTTGCCTTGGCCGCGCTTCGCGCCAGGCGCGAAGCCACCAAATTCGCCGGTGTTGCTCTTGGTTACGCTAGCAGGGTAAGGAGCAGTACCACCAAAATAGGCAGACTCGCCGGTTAGGTTAGCAGCATATACGCCATTTACGTCATCCAAGTACCCAGTGAACGTCTTGCGAATGCCAAATTCAAGGCTGGCGTCGAAATTACGGTTGATACGGTAGCGAACCCCACCGCCAAAAGGTATCGCAAATTGGAATCGGCTATACGACTGACCCTCGGTGCTCAAGGGCTCCAAGGAAACATAAGTGCCGTCGGCAGTACGGCCCCGCGGGTTGTGATGAAAGCCTGCTATACCAGCAAAAAGGTAAGGCACGAAGTCGGGACGCTTCAGAAAGTTGTTGCGGTTCTGGATGAGGTCGATAATGACCACGCCCGACAGTTCCTGAATATCATTCTGAAAGTTGGCGTTCCGGTTGGAGCGGTACTTGGCATTCTGGTCGTTGGCATTAGCAGCCGTGGCATCGTCGCCGGTAATACGGCCATACGACAAGCTCAGACGGCCCGATACGCGGGGATAAAAGCGCCGGGTGATGGACACGCCCACGTTAGGGCGGGTATTATTAAAGCGAAAGCTGGCGAAGTTCGGGCTTGGTGCCAAGTCTCCAAAGTAATTCATGGCATTGAGCGAGAAGCCAACTGAATTATACTGCTTGCGCTTGCTGAACATTTGCGCGTCGGCCCGGGTAGTGCCGAGCAGCGCAAGTCCCACCAGCAAGGCAGCGGGATAAGTGAAGATGTGTTTCATGAGGCGACGAAGTGAATAGCGAAGAGCGGGGAGACCCAGGAGAATGCTAATAACGCACTCCCAGGCGATTACAAAAGTAGAGATTGTCAGGAACTAAAAAAAATTTATGATCAATTTTAAAGCCGATAGCAATTTCTTAACCCGTTACGACCCCGGGGTTTCGGCGGTCGAGGCCCCAGTTGAGCTTGCTGCGTAGAGTGGTTAAAAAATTTACGTGGTTCAGCTTAACCAACCGGGCGCAGAAGCTTTCCCGGCGCACAGCCATTTGCACGTTGGCATCGACGGAGACGGAGCGCGAGTCGAGCGAAAGGATATAATTGGAGCTGCGGCCTTCAATTTCAAAAGAAATTACGCTTTGGTTCGAGACTACAAGAGGCCGTACGTTCAGATTGTGGGGACATACGGGCGCGATGATAAAATTGTTGGTTTGGGGCACCATTACGGGGCCCCCACAGCTCAGGGAGTAACCTGTCGAGCCGGTCGGTGTGGCTACCACAAGGCCGTCGGCCCAATAAGAATTCAGGTATTCGCCGTCGATGTAGGTATGCACGGCAATCATGGAAGACGAGTCGCCCTTCAAAATACTAAATTCATTAAGTCCAAAATTCAATTTCCCGAACATGTCCGGGTCGGTATCCACACGGATGAGGCTGCGGTCGTCGAGCACAAAATGGCCTTTATAGAGGGCATCGATAGCTTGGCCGATGCCGTCGGGAGTGACAGTAGCCAAAAAGCCCAGCCGGCCGGTGTGAATACCGAGGATGGGGATTTGCAGGGCCCCGACGTAGGTAACGGTATCGAGCAAGGTACCATCGCCCCCGATGCTAAGTACGAAGTTGGTACCCCGCAGCGAATCGCCGCGCCGGAAACTGGTGGTGTTGCCAGGCAGGCGCAGGGTGTTGTCAAGGTAGGTACGGAAGGCCTCCACGATGCGCACCTCGGCTTGGCGGGCTGCTAGGTCGTCGAGCAGGGCTTGGATGGCCGGGGCCGCTTCCTCTGCGAAGGGCTTACCGAGGATGGCTATTTTCATGGGCAGGAGACGGTAAGTAGTGCGAATAACGCACCGGCAACCAGTTTTACGTGGCCCGCCCCCGGTCAGCGGGCGGCAGGGTAGGCCTCAAATGGGAAAAGCAGAGCGGAAAAAGTACCCCATCTGGCCGAGGCCGTTAAGGGTATACTCAAGGGTAAACACCCGGTCGTAATACGTGACTAGGTGCAAGCCCAGGCCCACCGAGCGCAGCAGGCGGTTGGGCAGCTGGTTCCCAAGTGGGGCGGCAGGGGCCCCCACGTAGCCCGCGTCGGCAAAGAAATTGAGGTAGGCCACCAGCGGGATGGTGTTGATTTTTGGGTTATTAATGCCCGACAGGCGAATTTCGCTGGCGCGGAACAGCCGGTAGCTCAGACCTTGCTGCACCAAGCCGTAGTGGCGGCCGTCGACCACGTAAGCGTCGTAGCCGCGCACCAGCGCGTCGTAGCCCAGCGCGCGCGCGTCAGCGTAAGCCAGGGCCCTGGTGAGGCGCACCTGCCCGTTCAATTCAAATGCGTAATAAAACCCATGCCCCAGCGCGAAATAGTGGTCGTACACCATACGCAAGGTGGTGAGGGCGGGCAGTCCCGGGTTCAGAAACACGCGGTGCACCAGCAACGCCTGCGCAAACTGCCCGGTGAGCGGGTATGCAAACGTGTTGCGCTGGTTCAGGGTGCTGATGAGGCCGAAGTCGAAGAATTCGCGGTGCGTGCGGCCCAGAAAGTAATCGGGACTGTACAAGTTCACCGAGTCTAGTAGTTCCTCGCGGTGGTACGAAACGTCGAGCGCGGTAAGCAGCTGCACGGTGTGGCGTAGGCGCAGGCCCCCTGAGGCGTAGAATCGTTGGATAGCAAAGGCATCATCGGCGCGGAAGGGCACCGGGCGGTCGTTGAGGGTGCGATAGTCGACGGAGCGGCTTTGAGAAAACGAGATGCCCGCCCCCACGCCCACGCGGCGGGCCCGGCCGAAGCCGGGGGCCTCATAAAACAACTCGTACTTGCGGTTGAAGCCCAACTGCAGGTTGGCCGTGAGCTGCTCGTTACGGCCCCGAAAGTTGTTGCGCAAGAGGTGAACGCCGTAATCGAGCCGCCGCCATCGGTCAGAGCGGTCGAGCCAGGCGCGCAAGTTGCGGTCGGCGATGGACAATATCGGCACTGGAAACGTGTACAGCCGCTCTTGCACCGCGAACACCACCACTAATTGCCCATTGCCCTGGCAGCTGGCCTGCACCAGCACTGCGTGAAACAGCTGGAGGTTGAACAGCCGGCGGCGGTTCGCTTCGAGGCGAGCGGCCAAGTCGACCAAGGCGAGGGTATCGCTTTCACGCACGTCCAGCTCGGCCCGCAAAATTCGCTCGTGCGTGATGCGATTGCCCAGCAGCAGCAGCACCGCTACCCGGACCCGTGACGGCGCACCAGCGCAGGTCAGCACCCGCACCAACGTATCGGCGGGGGCCACTACTGGGGGCAAAGCGCGGGCGGCGCTCAGGGGCAGCGTGTCGGCCGGAGCCGTCTGGGCCAACAGCCCCATCAAAAACAATAAAACTCCCAGCACCCGCTCCTAAACGTTCAGGTAGCGCAACAGGCCATCGTAGCGCTCCTGCTCGTTTTCGCCCACTTCTCCAGCCCCGCTGAACTGCGCTGCTACGAAGTAGCCAAACCGCTCTAGCGTGGCCACGATGCGGGCCAGGTTGTCGGTATTCAACTTCAGGGTGAGGCGGATACGGTACGGATCCAGCTCGTCGGGCATCACGTGGGCGTTCACAATCTTGGCGTTATTTTCCTCAACGTAGCGGCTGATTTGCGAGAGCGAGTAGTCGCGCTCGGCCATACTCAACACAACGATGCCGCCTTGGCCAGGGGCTGAGGTTTGGGGGCCGAAAGCCGCCAACGCGTCGGCCACCGTGACAACGCCCACGTAGGAATCGTCGTCGCTGACCACCGGCACGAGCTGAAGTTTATTCTCAATGGCCATTTCCACCACTCGAAAAAAATGCTGATCAGGCCGTACAAAGACCTCGCGAAAACCCAGCGGCAGTTCCGAGAGTAGGGTGTCAGGGTTGTCGAAATCGGCCAGGTCGGCTTCCGTCACGAGGCCGCGGTACTGGCGCTCGGCCAGCACCGGCAGTTGGCCCACCCGGAACTCGTCGAGCCAGCGGGCGGCTTTCCCCAGCGAGTCGGTGCCCTTCAGGGGCGGAATCATTTCGTTGAGTAAATCTTCGGCGAGCATGGCTTGCATGGGCGAGCGGGGCAAAAAACACGCGACGCCGAAGCGGCCGCACGTAGGATGAGAGAACGGGGGTAGGCAACCTATATCCGGGAGGTGTTAAGGGTAAGCGGTGAGGCACAAAGGGCAAAGCGTCTCCGGTGTCTCGGCAAAAATTGCGCCGGTCCGCCGCCTCAAGCTAAGAAGGCGGGCTGTGGTTCGGTCTTACGCAAAAAGCGTCGTACATAGTCATTGAAACCGGTGGATCGCTCCATCATGGGCGCGTGGCCGCAATGGTCGAGAAAGGCCAGTTCGGCCACCGGCAGCAAGCGGGCAAAGTCGTGGGCTACCGGCGGCGGCGTAATGGTGTCGTTCAGGCCCCACACCAACAATACCGGCACCTGAATGCGGTGTAGCTCCTTGGTGAGGTTGTGCCGCTGAGCCGAACGCGCAATAGCAATGATGCGCAAGCACTTGGCGTTGGAGTTGGTAACGCTAAATACCTCGTCTACCAGTTCCTTGGTGGCCACGGCGGGGTCGTAAAAGGTGTAGGCTACCCGTTCCTGTACGAAGCTGTAGTCGCCGCGCTTGGGAAAGGAACCGCCCATGCCGTCCTCGAACAATCCGCTGCTACCGGTGAGTACCAGCCGGCTTACACGGGCGGGATTGCCGAGCGTGTAGACCAGAGCCACGTGGCCACCCAACGAGTTGCCAAGCACCGTAAAGGCGGGCGGCAAGCCCATTGCCGCCACAAAACCCTCCACATAAGCCGCCAGCCCCGGCACGCCTGCCTGTGTGAGCGGCATATCGTAGATGGGCAGCAAGGGAATGAGCACACGGTAGCGGGGCTGGAAAGCGGCCACTACTTCATGCCAGTTACTAAGGGCACCGAAAAGGCCATGCAGCAACAGCAGCACGGGGCCTCGGCCTTCGTCGACGTACTCGTAGCCTTGCCGGTGGTGGGTCTGCAACTCCATGGATATGATACTAACCGGTCGCGGGAGGGCCGGGTTTTACAATGTTACAAAACCGCAGCCAATTGGCCAGCATGGCCAGCCCGTCCGGCGTCAGCAGCGCCTCGGGGTGAAACTGAACCCCGAACAACGGCAAGGTTTTGTGCCGCAGGGCCATTAGTTCGGGCGGGCCGGGGCCGGTGGTGCGGGCCAGCGCCACCAAGGCCGGAGGCAGCGGCGCGCGCAGCACCAGCGAATGGTAGCGCGTAACGGGCACCACGGGTGGCAAGCCGACCGCCAGTGCCGCGCCCGGTACCCAGGCCACGTCCGATACCTTCCCGTGCATAGGCCGGGCGGCCCGCCCCAGCTCAGCTCCAAAAAATTCGCCCAGGGCCTGGTGGCCCAGGCACACGCCTAGCATGGGCAGCTGCGCATGGTAATAGGCTACCACAGCCGGCATCACGCCCGCGGCTGCCGGCACGCCGGGGCCCGGCGAAAGCACAATGCCATCCCAGTCGGTAAGCTGCAGCTCACTGAGCGGCACATCGTTGCGCCGCACCACTACTTCGGCCCCGAGCTGCTGAAAGTAGTCGGCCAGAGTATGGGTGAAGGAATCAAAATTATCGAGCAGCAGCAGGCGCAAAATGAATTATGAATGGGAAATGAAGAGTTCGTTTGGCTGCGGGGCAAAACGCGTTCCCCATTTTTCATAAATGAATGCGGTTTCAGTCCTTGGTAAAGGCAGCTTTCATGTGCGCTAGCAAGCCTTGGGCCATGGGCAGCGCGTACGCCGTGACTTGCAGGGCCAACGGGGTAGCTTGCCGCACGAAGGGCAGCACCTGCGAACCGGCCACCAGCTTGGGCGAAAGCAGCGCCAAGCCCGCCAGACTGGTGCCGTGCAGCAGCAAACTCAGACCGAGCAACCACTTGAGCAAGCCGGCGGCCCCGCCCAATAGGCTATCGAGAAAACCAAAGGGCGTGAGGTGTAGGGCCGTTTTCAGCAAACTACCCAGCCAGTGCACGCCCCATAGAATGGCCCCGAACACCAGTGCAAACGACACCAACGGCAACAACCCGTACGCCTCGCCTACGTAATGGCGCACCACTGGCACGGTGGCCGCGAGCAGACTAAGCCCGCCCACCACCGCCAGCACAAAGGCCAGCAGTGAGGCCACCTCCAGCACCAACCCGCGACGAAAGCCCTTCACGGCCCCCACGCCGAGAATGAGCAGCAGCAGTAGGTCGAGGGCCGTCATCGATTTGAATGATAAATTGTTACTTAAAAGCAAAGTATCGTCCGCCTCTAACCTATCGAAGAGCTATCCTTTATAATTCAAATTTTATTTTCTTATTGGTTGGTGTTATTCAGCAGGTGGCTCAGCACATCGGAAATGCGCTTGCCGTCAGCTTGGCCGCTCAGCTCGCGGGCGGCCACGCCCATCACCTTGCCTAGGTCGGAAGGGCCTTGGGCCCCCACACGCTGGATGATATGAACGAGGCGTTCGACCAAATCGGCCTCCGATAGCTGCTGAGGCAGAAACTCTTCGATAATAGCTAGCTCGGCCAACTCGTTGGTTTCGAGTTCGGAGCGGAACTGTTCTTTGTAGATGGCGGCGGCGTCGCGGCGCTGCTTGGCGGCTTTATTGAGCAGCTTCAGCTCGGCGTCGGGGGTGAGGGCCGCACCGTGGGCTCCTTCGGCGGTTTCGGCCAGCATAATCTGCGACTTAATGGACCGCAGCGTGGTGAGCCGTATCTTGTCTTTGGCCAGCATGGCTTGCTTGATGGCAACGTCGAGGATTTCTTTGAGAGGCATGGGGCCGGGGAAATAAGTGAGGGATGGCCGCTGGGGCGGCAGGGCGCAGGGCCCGTTTGCAACCACAAGATTACGGCACCGCCAGCCAGCACTCCGTTTACACGTCCAAACCGCCCGCCAGGGCCGCCAGAAAAGCCTGGGGCTGGTCGAGGTGCAGCGCCATGCAGCGCACGGTGCGATTGATACCATAGGGCCCCGTCACGACCACGGGCGCAGCAAAACTGAGCAGCACGTTGGGGGCCGCAAGTAGCGCCTTGGCTGCGTTGAGGATAGCAGATTCGGCGGCTGGAGCCTCGCGGATGGCCTGGGCCGCGACAACGGCGGCGCGGGGCACCGTGAGCTGCCACGCGAAACCAACCCGCACCTCCAGCTTGTCGACGGTTAGCAGCAGTGGGCACAGCCGCACGGCGTGGGCGTGGGCCACTAGCAGCAGCAACGTGTAGAGGCCTAGCCCGCTTAGCCACCAGGCAACAACGGGGTACCAGTGCCCCACGACAAGGTGAACGACGACGGTCTCGATGAGAACAAGGAAGCTTACCGCTCCCATCGAAGCCAAAAAACCCGACTCGCGGTGGCCGCTGAAGGCGGCGTGGTACGGACGCGCATCGGCCCGGGCCCACCAGCCCAGCGTGGCATAGCACAACGTGGTTATTTCGGACACCAAAATTATACCCGCCAGCCCTAGCACCTGCGGCACGGCCGTGGCCAAGCTCTGCACCCAGCCGGTGTGTTGCCGGGCGGCGCGGTAGGCCCGCCAAAGGCGGCCGGCCCGGGCAATGGCAAAAATGAGCGAGGCCCCTTCCAACAATACGGGCAAAAAAGCTAGGGCGTGCAAGGGCTGCTGCCGGCTTACGGGCAGCAGCCAGAAAGCTAGCGCCAGGCAAGCACCTACCACTCCAACCACGCTGCTGACGGGCAGCCGGTAGCGGCGCACTACCAAACCGTAAAACAGGGCCGGAATTACCACTAATAAATCAAAGGCGACGGCCATCGGCAGTTCGGGCCGCCGATAAAATACGGGGCGCGTCGTGATGACGTGCTCGGCACAAACAATGATCAGCACTAGCCCGGCAAATAGCAGCAATGGGCGCAGGCGGGGAGCGACGGGGAAGGCAAACGTCATCGAAGAACGGTAGCAAACGTAAAAAGCACGGGCCCCCAGCCATAACGGGCCGCCAGTTGTTTGGCTGTAACCAGACCTTAGCGGCGGCCTCGTGCCCGCTCTTTTTGCCAGTAGAACACCTCCTCAGATCCATGACAAAGCTAAGCGTAAACATCAACAAAATTGCCACCTTGCGCAACGCCCGCGGCCTCCACGCCCGCCCCGACTTGCTACAAGCCGCCCGCGACGTCGAACGGTTTGGGGCCGAAGGCATTACGGTACATCCACGGCCCGACGAGCGCCACATCCGCTACCAGGACGTGCGCGACCTCAGAGCCCTAATAACTACGGAGTTGAACGTCGAAGGCAACCCCACGCCCGATTTCCTGGCCTTGGTGCGCGAAGTACGTCCCGCGCAAGTGACATTGGTGCCCGACGCCCCCGATGCCATCACCTCCAACGCCGGCTGGGACACCATCGGCCAGCAGGCGTACTTGAAAGACATCGTGGCCGAACTGCAGGCCCACGGCAGCCGTGTCAGCATTTTTCTGGACCCCGATATGGCCCTGGTGGAAGCCGCGGCCACCACCGGTACCGACCGCATTGAGCTGTACACTGAAGCCTACGCCCGTCAATACGCCGCCGGTCGCGAGGCCGCTGTGGCCCCCTATCGCGCCGCCGCCGCCCGCGCCGGCCGGCTGGGCATGGGTGTGAATGCCGGCCACGATCTTGACCTGGAAAACCTGGCCTTCCTGCGCCAGCAGCTGCCCGAATTAGCCGAGGTAAGCATCGGCCACGCGCTGGTAGCCGACGCTTTGTATTTGGGATTGGAGAATACCGTTCAGCTCTACAAGCGGCAACTGCGCTAGCTAAAGGCCGTGCGAAGGGCCTGGTTAGCTGCTAATCGGCACCTTGCCTAATATCGCATCAATTAAATTCTGGGTGCGTACCCCGTCGGCCTCGGCTTCGTAGGTGAGCAGAATACGGTGATTGAATACATCAGCGGCCACGTCCTTGATATCTTCGGGCAGCACATAGTCACGTCCAGACAGGTAGGCCACGGCCTTGGCAGCGCGGTGCAGGGCGATACTGGCACGCGGGCTGGCCCCGAACTGCACGGCGTGCGCAAACTCGGGCAAGTCATAATCGGCCGGGCGGCGGGTGGCAAAGACCAGCTCAATGATGTACTTCTCTAGCGTTTCAGAAATCTGTACCTGATTGATTTTCTGGCGAATGCCCTGGATATCGGCGGCCGTCAGCACCGGCTGTACGTCTTCCTGAAAACTGAGGTTGGCCATGCGGCGCATCACCTCCAGTTCGTCGGCTTTTTTGAGGTAATCGACATGGACTTTCAGCATGAAGCGGTCGACCTGGGCCTCGGGCAGCGGGTAGGTTCCCTCCTGTTCTACCGGGTTTTGGGTGGCCAGCACCAGGAAAGGCCGGTCGAGCCGGTAGGTAGTCTCACCAATGGTGACTTGGCCTTCCTGCATGGCTTCGAGCAGGGCGCTCTGTACCTTAGCCGGCGAGCGGTTGATTTCGTCGGCCAGCACAAGGTTAGCGAAGATGGGCCCCTTCTTAACCTCGAAAACTGACTGACCCTGGTTGTAAATCATCGTTCCCACTAAATCCGATGGCAGCAAGTCGGGCGTGAACTGCACACGCTGAAAGTGCAGGTTTAGCACCTTGGCTAGCGTCGACACAGCTAAGGTTTTGGCCAAGCCCGGTACGCCCTCCAGCAAAATATGCCCGCCTGTGAACAAGCCAATCAGCAACCGCCCAACCAGTACCTGCTGTCCTATCACCACCTTACCCATCTCAGCAAATACCCGCTGAATGAGGGCCGGGTAGTCGGGTGGCGCGGCGTTTGGAGTGGGATCGGGCGACATAGGCAAGAAGATGAGTCAGGCCGCAAATTACGCAACGAGGCACTGGGCTACACTCTCAGGTTACTGGTTGGAAACAAAAAAGCCCTTTCTACAGAAAGGGCCTTTTGAAAGTACCAGAGACGGGACTTGAACCCGTATTTCCTCGCGGAAACGACAGTTTAAGTGTCGCGTGTATACCAATTTCACCACTCTGGCTGCTTCAATACTCTGGTGTGATCTTGATTTCTACCACGGTAAGTTTTGGTCAAAGCGTAGCAATCAAGACAAAGTAAACGCAAATTTTCAATTCGGTTATCATTATTAGTGCCGTTAATATGGTCTAATTCTAATGGAATGGACTTGCCAAGCTACTGCGAAAGTCCACAAGAAGAGCATATTTTCTGAGGCAATTCACATCTAATCAGCCTGTTCTT
>JANPOR010000529.1:0-16169 GCA_031428075.1 Hymenobacter sp.
GGTAGCCAAGGCCTGAAGTGTGCGTTAACAGTTGGCGGATGGTGATTTCGCTGCGGGCTGGCACGCTGGTGTAGGTCGAGTCTTTTTCGTTGAAGGTGGCCAGCACTTTGGGATGAGCGAAGGCTGGCAGGTACTTTGAAACTGGGTCGTCGAGCCGGAACCGGCCCTGGTCGTAGAGCAGCATCATGCCCACACTGGTAACGGCCTTGGTTTGGGAGGCGATGCGCACGATGGCGTTGGTGGCCAGCGGAGTACGGGCCGCCACGTCGCTAAAGCCGAAGGCTTGGCGGTACACGATTTTGCCGTTGCGGGCCACGAAGCCGATGGCCCCCGGCACCCGTTCGGCGGCCGTGTACTCCCGCAACAGCTGGTCGATGCGCTGCAGGCCAGCCTCGCTCATGCCCACGGTTTGAGGCGCGGCGGTTTGCAAAACGGGCGTGCGCCCCGGCTGGGCCAGGGCCTCTAAGCTACCCAAGGCCAGCAGCAGTGGGAGAAGGAGCTTTTTCATGCGAAGGAAATTGGTTTGGAAAAGGATACAGGGGCGGCCCCTCTGCAAACAACGCTACTAAACCGCCGCCCGCACCGTGCGCTGCTCGATCCGCTTCTCGTAATTTCGGCCCTCAAAAATGCGCTGCACGAAAATGCCTGGTGTATGAATCTGGTTGGGATCCAAGGCCCCGGCGGGCACTAGCTCTTCCACCTCAGCCACCGTGATTTTGCCAGCTGTAGCCATCATGGGGTTGAAATTGCGGGCCGTGCCCTTGTAGACGAGGTTGCCGGCGGTATCGCCCTTCCAGGCCTTCACGAAAGCAAAATCGGCCGTTAGGCCGGTTTCGAGCAAGTACATCTTGGTGCCGAATTCGCGGCTTTCCTTGCCTTCGCCTACCTCCGTGCCGTAGCCGGCCGGGGTGTAAAAAGCTGGGATGCCCGCGCCGCCGGCCCGGATGCGCTCGGCCAGTGTGCCCTGCGGGATCAATTCCACGTCCAGTTCGCCGCTCAGCAGCTGGCGCTCAAACTCGGCGTTTTCGCCTACGTAGCTGGAAATCATCTTTTTCACTTGCCGCTGCTGCAAGAGCAAGCCGATACCGAAGTCGTCCACGCCCGCGTTGTTCGAAACGCAAACAAGGTCTTTAACGCCCAGCCGGAGGATTTCCTGAATGGCGTTTTCGGGGATGCCGCACAGGCCGAAGCCGCCCAGCATCAATGTCATGCCGTCGGTGAGGCCTTGCAGGGCAGCCTGGGGACCGGAAACTACTTTATTTATCATGGGCGGGAAGAAGGGGCAGTGGCAGCGGTCGGCGGCTCATAGTTGAGCGGCAAAAATTCACCTATTTTCTCGAATCCCCAGTATTCGCCGGTCGACACGTCCAGCGGGTCCAGCAGGGCCCCGTTGGGTTGGATTTCCGCTTCGCGGTCTTGGAGCCGCAGCCGCGATACCCGCCGCTTGGCGGGGTAGGGCGTGCGCGAGGGCCCTAGCGTCGCCATCGGCCGAGTGTATTTGGGGTCTGGGGCTTCGCCAAAGTGGCTCACCTGCAGCTCGCCCGTGAAGCGCAGATAGATGTGCTGCCGGTCGGCCGACACCCGGCGCAGGCTATCGATGGGCCGGGCTTCGGGGTAGAGTGTGGCCGCGACTGGCACCGCGCGGCTCCATTTGCGCAGCGAATCCTGCTCGGTCTTCGTGAACGGTCCGTTGGGCCGCTGGGCCAGCAAGGTGCGGCGCAGGCTGTCGGTCAGGTCAAAGCGCGGGTTCGTCACGACGCGGACCTGCTGCGTCAGAAACCCTTCGGCCTTCACGCGGTTTTCGTACACGCTCTTGAGAAAATGGGTGAACGAGCCGACGTAGGCCGCGGCGCGGTTGGCCGCCCATTGGCGCTGCTGGCGCTCGTCGCGCGGCGTCATTTCTTCGAACACCGGGTCGCCGTAAAAGCTCAGAGATCCGTCCTCGGCGTTACTGGTAAAGCGCAGTCCGTAGTATTTGATGCTGTAGCCCAAGGCTTCGTTGTCGACTCGCACAAACTTTCGGGCCCGCGCCGTCAGGTCATTGGTCGAGTCGTCGTAGAACACGACGACATCCTTGGGGTTGCTGATACGGCACTGCTCCGAGAACGCGGTTTGGCCCAGGAACTGGTCCGTAAATTTTTGGTAGTCCTCCGGGCGGTTAGGGGTAGACTCCACGACTACTTCGGCTAGCTGGTTGCCGGTCGGGGCCAAGTGCAGCGTCACGCTCTGCGGGGCGCGGGCGATGGTCACGCTCTGCTTGGCCAAGCGGTAGCCTACGTAGGAGCCCACCACGTTGTACGTCCCCGCTGGCACCCGCGGGAACTCGAACTGGCCTTGCTCGGTGGTCGTCACGCCCAGCGTAGTGTTGGCCAAAAACACGCTGGCGAACGCCAGCGGCTGGTGCGTCACCGAGTCCTGCACCACGCCGCTGAGGGAGGCTTGGGCACGAGCCGCATTTGCCATTCCAAGCCAGTAACCCGTGAATAAAAATAGCTGCAGTAAGCGCATAAGCAATAAATTAAAGTGGCCAGAAAAAAGCGGCTACGCCAGCGCTGCCCGCGTGGCCCGGGCATCCAACGCCAGTTGGGCCTTTAACGCGTCCAAGCCGTCGTATTTTTCCTCGCCCCGCAGCCAAGCCACGAACTCCAGCGTCAGCAATTGCCCGTACAGGTCGCCGCTGAAATCCAGCAGATTCACTTCGATGGTCTGCGCCAAATCGGCCCCAACGGTGGGCCGTACCCCGATGCTGAGCATTGCTTGGTGCCGGGTACCAGCCGCCGTGGTGGCCCACACCGCGTAGATGCCCTGGGCCGGCACCAGCTTAAGTGGCTCACTAACAATCAAATTGGCGGTAGGATAGCCGATGGTGCGACCCAGTTGCTGCCCCCGCACCACGGTGCCGGTGAGGGGGTACTCGTAGCCCAGGTAGCGGGTGGCAGTGCCGATGTCGTGCCCGCGCAACGCCGCCCGAATGCGGGTACTGCTCACGCCTACAGCATCCACGTCGGCCCGCGGAATCTCCTCCACCGCGAGGCCGTAGCGTGCCGCGTGCCGGGAAAGGTAGTCGAAGCCGCCCTCGCGGTTTTTGCCGAAGCGGTGGTCGTAGCCGATGACCAGATGCCGGGCCCCCACCGTGCCCAGAAGTAAGTTCTGAATGTAGTCTTCTGATGTCCACTGCGCGAATTCGCGGGTGAAAGGCACAATTAGTAAGTAGTCGACCCCAAACGCGGCCAAATGCGCAATCCGCTCGTCTAAGGTATTGAGCAGTTGCAACTCCAGCAGCTCGGGGTGCGACGGCGGGGCCCCCAGCACCAGGCGCGGGTGGGGCCAGTAGGTGATGACCACCGCCGGCCCGGCCGCTGCGTCGGCCACCTCGCGCAGCCGCGCCAGAATGCGCTGATGCCCGCGGTGGACCCCATCAAACGTGCCGCTCGTGACAGCGGCGTTGGGCAGGTGGGGAAAAGCAGCGGGGTCGTGAATGACGTGCATATAAACCGGGCAACGTGGTAACGTGGCTGCAAAAATCGCCGGCAATTGGCAATGTGCCGCATTTCTTTTGCGGAGCGTAGCCGGAATTGCCAAGCTGTGCGGGCCCCGCGCAGGCTGCCCCGGGGCCCTGGCGCGCGTCCGAGTCAACTTGGCGGTGCTACGCCTCGTCGGGTGGGGCCCCGGCCGCCTGCTGAGCAGCGTAAAAATCGAGCCCTGCGCGGCTGGGGCGCCGGTCCTCGCGACGGGGCCGTGGAGCATGGTTTCCTTCGGGACGCGGCGGGGCTAGGGCTTGCACGGTTTCTAAAGTCAGGGCGTCTTCTACCCGAAACGCGCCGATGCGGGTGCGCCGCAGCGCCGTGAGGTGGGCCCCGACACCCAGGGCCGCGCCCAGGTCGCGGGCCAAGCTGCGGATGTAGGTGCCCTTGGAGCATACCACCCGGAAATCAACTTCCGGTAGGGCGATACGCGTGAGCTCAAAAACCTTGATTTCGACGTGCTTGGCTTTGATCTCGGCTTCCTGGCCTTTGCGGGCCAACTCGTAGGCGCGCTTGCCGTTGACTTTTACGGCTGAAAACAGCGGCGGCGTTTGCTGGAGTGGCCCCACGAATTGTTGCGTAGCTGCCTGAATTGCCTCCTCGGTGAGGTGCGCGTAGGGCTGCTCGGCATCCACGGCGGTTTCGAGGTCGAAGCTCGGCGTGGTCTGGCCCAGGCGGAAAGTACCGGTGTATTCCTTTTCCTGGGCCTGAATCTGGTCGATTTCTTTGGTTTTCCGGCCCGTGCAGAGGATGAGCAGGCCGGTGGCCAGCGGGTCGAGGGTGCCGGCGTGGCCAATTTTGCGGATGTGCAGCGCGTTCTTTACCTTCCGCACCCCATCGAAGGACGACCAAGTCAGGGGCTTGTCGAAGAGCAGTATTTCGCCCGCGTCAAAATCAAAATCGGCTAGATCTTTCAAAATCAAACTAATTGCAGGTTCACACCCAGACCAATCAACAGGAGCAACAGCGCGCCGACGACGATGCGGTAGATGCCGAAGGCTCGGAACCCGTACTTCGTCACGAAGCCCACAAACAATCGGATGGCCAGCAGCGCCACCACAAAAGCCACCAGGTTGCCCAACGCCAGCTGCTTCAGCTGCTCGGCCGAAAATAAATGGCCCACGGCGGTGCCTTGGCTCTTGGCTTCTTTGTAGTAGTCGTAAACGTCTTTCACGGCCGCCGCCGCCATTGTGGGCATGGCCAGGAAAAAAGCAAACTCGGCCGCGGCGCGGCGCGTGAGCCGCTGGGTGAGGCCCCCGATGATGGTGGCCGCCGAGCGGCTCACGCCCGGCACCACGGCTAGGCACTGAAACAAACCAATGACAAACGCCTTTTTCCAGCTCGGATTAGTGACCGGGTGGCCGCCGGCTTTGGGGTCTTCCTGCGGAAACCACTTGTCCACGAACAGCAGCACGATGCCGCCGAGCAGCAACATGGCCCCCACCGTCGTCACCGATTCGAGCAGCGCGTCGATGTGCTTTTTCAGCAGTAGTCCCACCACCACGATGGGCAAAAACGCTACTAGCAGCTTTAGGTAAAAGTCAACGTTTTGAAAAAACCGCCGCCAGTACACCGCCAGCACCGACAGGATGGCTCCCAGTTGAATGACCACTAGGTACAGCTTGGCGAAAGGTGTCATCTGCACGCCCAACAGGGCCGAGGCGATAATCATGTGCCCGGTACTCGACACGGGCAAAAACTCGGTGATGCCCTCCACGATGGCGAGGAGTAGGGCGTGCCAGTAGGTCATTGGTTACTAAACATTTGCCAGTGAGTAATTATCAGAAACAGTTAGCAACGGATGCCATGAGGGGCGCACTGTTCACTGTTCACTGAATTACGGGCGCTTGTAAGTGGGCTTGGGGACCGTCGGCGCCATTGCAGCCGCTGCCGGGGCCGCCGCGGTAGGGTTGAGCGTGAAGGCCGTGGGTGCGGGGGGCGTATCGGCGCGGCTCACCACGGCCGAATTATCGCGCACCAAGATGGCCGCAAACTCCACTAAAAAGCCGGCGATGAGCAGCAGGGGCCCCAGCGTGATGCCCACAAAGTCTTCGCCGTAGTTGTTTTTGTCGCCGAACATCATCGTGACGAAGCCGATGGCGAGGAAGGCTAAGCCGATGCCCATCAGGCGGTAGTTGCGGGGGCCGAAAGCGAATCGTTGCATAGGAGATTAGTACAGGTCGTCGAGCGACCCTCTTAAATATTTGTTGACGGCTTGGTACGCGCTGAAAAACCCGATGACCACGCCCAGCGCCACCACCGCTAGCAGCAGCGCGCCAATGAGGGCGTCGTCGCGCAGCTGGCGCAGTGGCACCAATTCGAGGTAAGCATATTGCAGCAGCGCTACTAGCGTGAGGGCCGCCAGCAGCCCGCTGGCCAACCCTTGCCAAGTAGCCCGCCGCAAAAACGGCCCACGGATAAAGAACCGCGTGGCCCCCACGAGTTGCATGGACCGGATGAGGAAGCGCTGCGAAAAGATGGCCAGTTTAATAGTGTTATTAATCAGCACCACCACCACAATGACGAGCACTGCCGCGAAGCCCAGCAGCACGAGGCTCACCCGCGTGAGGTTGTCGTTGATGCTGGCAAACAAGTCGCGCGGGTACTGCACCTCGAACACGCCGCGCTGGGCCCGCAGGCTGCGTTGGAGTTGCCCCAGGTGCAGCGTGTCGGTGTACTCGGGGCGGATTTTGAGGGCGTAGGCGTCGCGCAGCGGGTTGTCTTCCAGGAACTGGCGGAAATCTTCGCCGGTGCTTTGGAGCAACTGGCGGGCCCCATCTTCCTTGCTCACGAAGCGGATTTGGGCGCGTCCGTCGCGCGCGACCACATAAGGCTGGTGGCCAAGGTCTTGTTGCAAGCGCAACAGCTCGGTTTCGGGTAGGTCGCGCTCCAGGTACACCTGCACTTCCAGGTTTTCGCGTACCGACTCGCTTAACTTGTGGGCGTGCAGCAGCAGCAGGCCAAATAGACCCACCACCACCAGTGCCAGCGTGATGCTGAACACCACGAGCAGGGTAGGGTAAGAGCCGAGCTTTTTCTTGTGAACGGGGGGCATGGCCGGCAAAGGTAGCCCCTCGGACAGTTATGCAGTTAGCAGCTGGCAGTGGACAACTAGTAGTAACTGTTCGCGGCCAACTGGCTTTACAACGTTGTATGGGGGTCGTTTTCCACGTTCAGCACTTGCTTGCCTTCGCGGGCGCGCTGGGTGTTACGCTCGCGCGGGCGCGGGTTCTTGCGGCTGAACAGTTCCCCGAACGAGTCGAATTGCTCGGTGTGGAGCAGTGAGAGGCCGGCGCGGGGCTGGTTAATGGTTTCCAGGTCGCGGGGCGTGGTTTCGTAGCGCAGCTTGGTGCGGAACTTTCCGTCGGGGCGCAGGTAGTACTCCAGGCTCAGGTCGCCGAGCAGCGAGGCTTGGCTCGAATAGTTGGCCACGCTGCCGTTGCTGCTCCCGGGGCCTGCCAGGCCGGCGTTGCTCGTGAAGCCGCCTTCGCGCGTCACGCGCAGACGTCCGCCGAGCAGCGAGTAGCTCAGGCGCACTTGCAGGGCTTGGAGCTGTTCGGCGGTGAGGCCGTTGATGTTGAAATCGATTTCCAGATTCTGGTCAATTTGCGAGGTCAACAGTCCAAGCTGGGTGCTCAGAATTTGCCCTAGCGAGTTCTGCACCGTGTTGTCTTGGCCCCGGATGGAAAGCTGCGTAAACGAGCCTGGCGGAGCTAGCTGTTTGAATACTAACAGACTGAATACTTGCCGGTTTAGCTCCTGCTCGTCGTTACGCAACGATGAAGTGAAGGACGCCAGGTCGCCTTGCAGCGTGCCCGGTGCGTCGTTAAACTCTAGTCCCAGCTTGATGGCCGGCAGCAGCAGGGGTCCGGTCAGGGTCATCACGGCCGTCACGGGCACCACGGCGGCGGCACTGGGCGACGAGCCTCCCGAGCCCACGCCCAGCACCGGGGCCAGCGAGGTGCGTTGGGTGTAGGTGGCGGTCACGTTCATCTCGCCGGCCAGCGGGTCGCCGTTCCAAGCAATGATGCCGCCCGGCCGCACCACAAACTCCTTGTTAATCAGTCCTTGCAGAGTAAAGTTGTAGGCTCCGCGCACGATTTCTACCTGCCCGAACATATTGAAGTCGCCCCGTGTGTCGATGTTCAGGCGCAGCTGCCCGGCCGCCGACCCCCGGATGACGTCGCCGGTACTTTCATCCAGCAAAATTTCCAGGTAGGCGTCCGGTGTCACCGTTAGGTTGAAATCAAGCCGAATGCCCGATAGGTCCACCTTTTCGATCACGGCCACCGGAATTTTTTTGGTAGCCAGCGTGTCCGACCGGTTGTTATTAACGAACTTAATGTAGCTGGCTTTTTGGACTTTGGCGGCGTTGTCGAGCGGCAGCGAGAGGCGGGTGCCGGATTCGCTGGTGGCTCGTACCACGATGGCCAAGTCGTCGGAGGGGCCCGTAATACGGGCCGTGCCGGTGGCGTAGGCCGTGCCGAAGTACAAATCGTTGTTCTTGCGCATCGTATTGAGCACCTGCATCTTGCGGAAATTAGCCGAAATGTTCAGGCGCATATCCTGGAACTGATGGTGCGTAATCACGCCGTCTACCACGCCCTGGTTGCCCAGCGGGTCGCGCAGTTTGATGTCATGAAAGGAGATATTGTTCAGCGTAAAGCTGATGCGGTCGGAAAAAGTGTAGGTGGTGCCCAGGTAGCCGAAGGTGAAGCGGCCGTTGGTCACATCCACGTCGCCGACAAGGTTGGGGGCTGCAAATTTGCCCGTGAGCCAAAGCGAGCCCCGGCCGGTGCCGCCCAAGTCGCGCATCAGCGTGCCAAGAAAGGGCTGGGCCAGCACTACGGGCGCGTCGTTGAGGGTGCCGGTTAGATTGAGCTGCTGGTCGGCACTGCCGGGAGCCAGATAGCCGCCTACTGTCAGCACTGACTGCCCGGCGCGGGACACGTCGAGGGCCACGCCGAGGCGGCCGAGACGGTTGTCCCAGGCCCCGGTGCCCTTGGCCTGCCCAATGAGGGTGCCTTGGTAAGTGAGTGTATCGACGGTTAAAGCCGTGCTGAGGGCCAGGGGCCCGTACACGTCGCTCACGGTGCTCTCAGCATTCAGGCGGCCGCCAAGGCGCTGCCCGCCGGTTAGGCTGCTTAAGGTAGCTAACTGAAAGTTGCGAACGGTGAGCTTTAACGGCGGCTTGGCGGCATCAGTCGAAACAAACCCTTGTGCATCAATAACCTGTGGTCCATTGCTCAGCGTCAGGTTTTTGATATCGTAGGACCGGCCGTAGTCTGAAATTCGCACTGAATTATCGGCTGCGATGGTCCACTCCTTATCCAAGAGGTGCAGGCCCGACTGGCGGAACACTATTTCCACCGCTCTCGGCAAAAAGGTCAGCGAGCCATTGATGGCCGCCCGGTTGGAGGTGCCGGTCTGGGCCAGGGAGGTCGAAAAATTGATTTTTTGCTGGTCCCACACACCTTCTACCACAAAATTCTCGGTGGCGCTCAGCGCCGGCAGTACCTGCCGCGCCGAGGTGAGGCTGGCCTGGGCCAGCACCTCGGGCCGGTAGGGCAGCTTGGAAGTGGTGAAGTCGAGGTTATCGTTCACCGCAAACACGGGCCCATAGCGCAGGCTGTCGAGGTGGCCCCCGAGCTGAAAGATCGATGTTTCGCCGTTGCGGAACGAGCCGTCGAAGCGACTGCCGTTGGCCACTGCCAGCGCGGGCACGAACAGCTGAAGCAGCGGGTTGGCGTGCTTTAGGTTTACCAATAAATCGACTTGGTACACCGGCAAGCGTCGCTGGCGCTTGCGCTGGTAGTAGGCGGCCGTGGCCACGGCGTTGCTCTCAAAATTGAGGCGGTACTCGGCAATGAGCGTCCGCACGTCCTGCACCACGGCGGAGGTGCTGAAGGTGCCGGCGGCGCTGGCATTCAGGGCCTCCGAGCGGACGCTCACGCGCCGATGGTTCAGGCCGTTACGGGTGCTCAGCACGTCTATAGTGTCGAGGGCCAAGCGTCGGCCGTTCAGGGCGAAGCGCGAGCGGCGCAGGTAGGCGTGGCCGATGAGCGAGTCGAGCTGCACGCCCCGGAACTGCACGTCGGCGGTGGTGGAAAGTACCAGCGGCGCCCCGGCCAGGTGCAGGGCCGCTAGGTCGGCGCGCCCGATTTGGGCCCGTACCTTCACGTCTTGGTGGGCACGGTCGAGGTCCACGTGGCCGTCGGCAATCAGGCGCAGGTTGGGGTCGTTGGCAGTGAAGTGGCCGGAAAAAGCGCGCTCGTGAAAGTCGCCGTTTAGAACCAGGTTGTGGTAGCGGTAGCCGTTGAGCCACACGCGGGCCACGGTGGCTTGGGTATGGCCATGGGCCACGGGCGGCGCAAAGCCCACACCGGACACCTGCCCGTCCACAGTCACGTCCCTAACTACGCTTTCGTCGCCGATGAACTTGCCCAACTGGAAGTCCGTCGAGCGCACGTGGCCCGAGTAAACGGCGTGCGAAAAATCGGTTTTGGTTTTAAGGTTCAGGTCGGTAGCCACTCGGCCCAGGGCCGTGCGAAAGTCCGCATCGGCCACGAAGTCATTGTAAAAGCCTAGAAACTGCCCGTTCAGCTGCACCTGGCCTAAGCGCTGCACCAGCGTGTTGGCGCTTTTCGGGAGCCAGAGGGTCAAGTCGCTGGCCAGCACCTGCGAGGGCAGCAGGCGCAGGTCGAGGAAGCTTTCCTTGTAATGGGGTAGGTTGGTGGCGTTGACGCGGCGGGCTACCAGGTGGGTGCCGTGGCCGTAGCGCAAGTCGAGGTCCTTGATTTTGAAGTCGCGCACGTAGCCCGTGGCATCGCCCGACAGCACAACCGACTCCTTAAGTGTGGCCAGGGCCGGGGCAAACTTGGCAATGTCGCCCGAAAAAATTTGGGCCCCACGCAAGCGCGTGGTCACCTTCATCGAGTCGTTGAAATCGGAAAAATTTCCGAATGTTCGATAATCAAACCGCAGATAATTGGTGATTTGACTACGGCCTACAGCCAGGCGCAGGCCGTCGAACGACCAAAAATGCTGGTTGTAGAGCACGCGCGCCGTCAGCTCGCGCAGGTGGGTTTGGGAAGGCGTCTCCACAGCCCGCAGGCCCTGGATTTGAACCGCCAGCGTGTCGCCGAATTGCAAGTGCGAAACGTCGGCGTAGATGCTGTCGACCTGCATGTGCGCGTAGTCGACGCTACGGCCGTAGCTGGGCTGGCGGGGCTCGTCTGCTTTTTCGAGGACGAAGTGGCCGTTGCGCAGCCCGATGGCATCCACCCGAAAATCGAACGGGGCCGATTTTGTGGAGTCGCTCGGGCCCGTCAGCCGGCGTACGGCCGCCAGAAATTGCGTGAGCGTAGTAGAATCGGGCCGGCCGGGCAGGTTCTTCAGCTCGAAGCGCGGCTCGTTCAAGATGAGCTGACCCACGTGCAGGTGGCGCGGATTGAGTACCGAAAACAGGGCAATATTGGCGTCGGCCTCGCCGATGCTGAACAGCTCGCCGCCGCGTCGGTCCAGCACCCGCACGCCTTCGAGCAGTACCCGCGAAAACGGCCGTACGTCGACCCGGCCCACCTCCACCTGCTGGCCCAGCCGCTGGCTCAGCACGGCCGCCGCCTTGTGCGCCAGCCGCGTTTGCACGGCCGGCACACGCAGCGCCAGCAGGGCCCCCAACAATAGTAGTACGGCCAGTCCCGTCAGGCCCAGCAGCAGCTTCAAAAGAATGGAGAGGACGCGGCGGACCAAGACTTTGGCGACGGAAACGGTATAGAAGTAACCGCAAAGTTGCGGCTTTTTAGCGGCTTGCAAACGGTAATTAGCCCCGGAAACGGGCCCCGGGGCCCCGGGGTTCGGCCGCCAGGCCCGAACTTTGCAGCCGCGGCCTGTGTCGTTTGCCAACAAAAACCGTGCTGCTGGCCCGCGCACCCAATTTCATGCCCGATTTCCCCTGCATCCTGGCTCTTGAATCTTCCTGCGACGATACCGGCGCGGCTGTGCTGGCCGGCGGCCGGCTACTGAGCAACGTGGTGGCCACTCAAAAAGTACACGAGCAGTACGGTGGCGTGGTGCCCGAACTGGCCTCGCGCGCCCACCAGCAGCATTTACTGCCAATCGTCGCGGCCGCCCTGCGCGAGGCCGGTCTCACTAAACATGACCTCGACGCCGTGGCCGTTACCCAGGGCCCTGGCCTGCTGGGTTCGCTGCTGGTAGGCGGCATGTTCGCCAAAACCCTAGCCCTGGCTTTAGGTAAGCCGCTCGTCGCTGTCAACCACATGCGGGCGCACATTCTGGCGCATTTCCTGGGCGACCCTAAGCCCACTTTTCCGTTTTTGTGCCTCACCGTAAGTGGCGGGCACACGCAACTGGTGGTAGTGCGCTCGGCCCTCGACATGGAAGTCATCGGTCAGACCATCGACGATGCGGCGGGTGAGGCCTTCGACAAAACCGCCAAGCTGCTGGGCCTGCCTTACCCCGGGGGCCCCCACCTCGACCGCCTGGCCCGCACCGGCGACCCGCTCCGCTTTGCATTCCCGGTGGGGGCCATGCCGGGCTACGATTTTAGCTTCAGCGGTTTGAAAACGGCGGTATTATACTTTTTGAAAAAAGAAATCGCCCGCCACCCCGACTTCGTCGCTCAAAACCTGGCCGACCTCTGCGCCGGCATTCAGCACACCGTCGTGGCCACGCTACTGCGTCAGTTGCGCCGCGCCGCCGTCGGCACGGGCCTGATGCAGGTGGCGCTGGCCGGCGGCGTGGCCGCCAACTCGGGCCTGCGCGCGGCCCTGGCGGCCGAAGCCGAAGCGCAGGGCTGGCAGGTATTCATCCCCGAATTGGCCTTTTGCACCGACAACGCGGCCATGGTGGCCCAGGCGGCGCACTTCCAGTTCGAGGCCGGCGACTTCGCCACCCAGCTCCTCAGTCCCGACCCGCGCCTGAAGCTTCGGTAGCCCGCCGGGGCCCCGGCCCCGCGCGTGCCGCCGCGCCAACCGATAACTTGTGCCCCAATGCGTACTTTGCTTTTTCCTGGTCGGGTTTACTATCTGGTCATCGCCGGCCTAGCGTTTTTGTTTGCCAGCACGTTGCCCCACCGCATCGAGCACTTCGACGACCCCTGGTGCGCCGAGCAGGCTCACTGGCTGCTCAAGGACGGCTATGTGCACTCGGAGATGTTCCGGGGCCTTAATTTCTGGGAAGACCGGCTCTACGTGTTTCACAAAGCCTTCGTGTACGCGCAGGCCCCGGTGCTGTGGGTGTTCGATTTTTCCGTGGTGGGGGCCAAAACCACGCCACTGCTTTTCGGAGTGGCCGGGCTGGGGCTGCTGCTGTACTACTTCCGCGGGCGGAGCGAGGCCCAAGTTCTGGCGACGGCCCTCTACCTGGGCTGTGGCACGCTGATGCTGTTCGGCTTCGACAACCGTCCCGAAACGATGGTGATGGCTTTCGGCTTCGCTTCGTACTTGGTGCTGAGCCGCGAGCGGCTGCCCGCCAGCCACTTGGCCCTGGCCGGGGTACTGGCCGGACTGGCTGCCCTCACCCACCTCAACGGCCTCATTTACGTGGTGGCGGGGGCCCTGTGGTTGCTGATGCAGCGCGGCTGGCGGCCGGCGCTGGGCTTCGGGGTGGCGGGGGGGCTCACCACCGGCTTGTACTTCCTCGATGCCCTGCTCGACGGGCGCCTCGACCGCTTGGTGTACCAATTTGTGCACGATCCCGTAACGGCCGCCAACCAGCACTTGGCCACCAAGCTGGCCGTGATGGCCGATTTTCACCGCACGTTTTTTCATAGCGAGGGTGAAACGTTTCTCACGATTGTGCTCGTGCTCGTGCTGCTAGTGCTGGCCCTACGCACGGTCACGCGCCCGGCCCTGAGCCCGGCCATGCGCTACTTGCTGCTGCTGCTGGGGTTGTTTTGGCTGCTTACCAAGAGCAATACGGCGTATTACTACTTGCTGTTCGTACCCTTCATCGTTGTGGTGCTGGCCGAAACCCTGCTGGCCGCCGCGCCGCGCCTGGCACCCTGGCAACGCACGGCTGTGCTGGCTCTGCTGGCGCTGTACCCGGTGGGGGCGGGGCTGCGGGCTTATAATTTGCTGCGCGAAAACTGGACCTACCCCGACACTGAAAACGAAAATGCCCGCCTGGCGGCTTTCATGCCCGAGCGAGGCGCGAAAATTATCGCGCCCATCGACTTCTTTTTCGGGCAGATAAACAATTACCGTATCCGCAGCCTGACGTATTTTTATTACGCCGAGGCCCTGCAATACCACGGCCAGCTGCCGCTACCGGCATTTTTCGACCTTGCTGCCCGCGATACCGTGCGTTACGTCGTGACCGACCAGCGCCTTAACAACTCGGTGTACCGCATCCCGGCCACCGCCCCGGGCCGTATCGGGGCCTACCGGCGCGTGTTCCAGGACGCTTGGCACAGCGTATACGTGCGCGACCAGCCCGTCTCCGCCGCCCCCTGATTCCTGTTACTATGAAAGAAAAAACTCCGGCCCCCGTCAACATCAAGAACCGCCGCGCCAGCCATGAATATTCGTTTCTGGCCAAGTACGATGCGGGCGTGATGCTGCAAGGCACCGAAATAAAGAGCATCCGCGACGGTAACGTGAACTTGCAGGATGGCTACTGCCTGTTCCACACCGATGGCAGCCTCTGGATCCACTCCTTGCGCATCGCCCCCTACGCCCTCGGCACCTACAATAACCATGAGCCCCTGCGCGAGCGCAAGCTGCTGCTCAATAAGCGCGAGCTGAAGCAGTTGGCCGGCAAAAGCCAGGACCAGGGCCTGACCATTATCCCGCTGCGCCTGTTCGTAACCGACCGGGGCTTCGCCAAAATCGAAATTGCTCTGGCCCAAGGTAAAAAGCTCTACGACAAGCGCAACGACCTGAAAGAAAAAGCTCAGAAACGCGACATGGAGCGGATGTGAGGGCGGTAAAAAACCCTTTTGTCATCCTGCGCTTGCGAAGGACCTGCGGGCCGCGGAACAGTTTGTAGTAAATGAATGCTGTGCACCGTTCTTGGGTTCTCAGGTCCTTCACAAGGTCAGGATGATAGTATTTTTGCACGCAGCACGTTGCCCCATCTTCATATTTCACATTCAAGTTTTGATCCCCGGCATTTGCGCTCTCAGCGCCGTTCCCGTCCGCGCCGAGCCCAGCGATAAGGCCGAGCAAACCACGCAACTGCTTTTCGGCGAATGCTACACGGTACTGTTCACCCAAGGCAAGTGGTGCCAAATCCAAGGGGCGGCCGACCAGTACGTGGGCTGGATCGATGCCCTTCAGCATACACCTGTTGCGCCCGCGTACTTCGCCGCCTGGTGCGCTCAGGACCATCCCCGGGTGCTCGACGTGGTGCAAGCGGTAAGCGATGCCGACGTTTGCATCCCGGTAGTGCTGGGCAGCCGCCTGCCGTTTTTCGACGGCATGACTTTGCAGCTTGGCGACAAGTCACTGTTCTTCAACGGGGCCGCCACCAACCCCGCCGCCCCCTCCGACCCTGTTCGCCAGGTGCAGCTCCTGCGCAAGATGGGGCATCACTACTTCAAAGCGCCTTATTTGTGGGGCGGCAAAAGCGTGTTCGGCGTCGATTGCTCGGGGCTGGTGCAGCAACTCTACGGCTTGGTGGGCGTGCAGCTACGGCGCGACGCCTGCCAGCAAATTGAGCATGGCCGCCCCGTCGATTTCGTGACCCAGGCCCGGGTCGGCGACCTGGCGTTTTTCGACAACGCCGAGGGCCGTATCGTCCACGTGGGCATGGTGATGGATGAGGGGCAAATCCTCCACGCCTCGGGCGAGGTGCGCCTCGACCTGCTTGACCACAACGGCATCTACAACCGTAGCCGGCAAGGGTACTCGCACAAGCTGCGCCTCATCAAGCGCCTACTGGGTGAATAGGAGCGGGCTCCTCTGGCATTGCGAGCATCGCGAGCAATCTGGACGTGAGCTATCAACAGCTCTTCCAATATTCCCCGCGGCACTCGTAACACCAGAGGACCTCTGAACTTAAGCTTCCGTCTGTCTTGTTTAAACGCTAAGAAACTCTTAGCTTTCGGCGGGTTATCCGACCCCCCTGCGTGTATGGACCAAAAAGTATTAGTGCTGAATGGCGACTATACCGCCATCACCCTGTGTAGCGTGCAGAAGGCCTTCGTGCTCCTGTTTCTAGACAAGGCCGAGATGATTGCCAAGTCCGATCACGGGGCTCTGCGCACCATTTCCCATTCGTATCCCAAGCCGAGCATCATCCGCTTGCAGCGTTATGTGCGCGTGCCCTACAAAGGCATTGCCCTGAGCCGCCATAATCTCTTCAAGCGCGACCACTTCGAGTGCCAGTACTGCGGCTCGACCCGCAACCTCACGCTCGACCATATGATGCCTCGCTCGCGTGGCGGCGATTCGGGCTGGACGAATCTGCTGACGGCCTGCTCGCGCTGCAACCACAAAAAGGGCGATCGCACCCCCGAAGAAGCCGGGATGCCGCCGCGTCAGAAGCCGCGTCGCCCGACACTTACGTCATTTCTGCGGGCGAGCGCGGGGCACGTCGACGATACGTGGCAATTGTACGTGGGTGGTTGATCACGGTTGAATCAGGACACTGCGTCGCCTGAACTGCACCGTTACGGTGGGT
>JANPOR010000530.1:0-4251 GCA_031428075.1 Hymenobacter sp.
AGGGCCCCACCCGAAGCATTTTGCTTGGGTGGGACCCTGTTATTTATTAAAATATTAATTGTTATATGCTTATGCGTTGCTAAGTCTGTCACAGGGCCGATCCCCGCACCAAACGCCAAAGCACCGGGTCAGTAGCCCAAGGCCTTGTCGTCGCCCCGGGGGTCGGCCCCGCCCGAAAGCTGGCCGTTGGGCAGCACCTCAACGGCCTCGATGCGGCCCCATGGCGCGCGCGGGTGTAGCGCGTAGCCGTGGGTACGGAGCGCGTCCTGAGCGGCGGGCGTCAGGGCACCGGCCTCAACGTCGATGTATTCGGGGAGCCACTGGTGGTGCAGGCGTGGCGCCGCCACGGCCTGCTGCGGGTCGAGGCCGTAGTCGACGATGCCCACGATGGTTTGCAACACGCTGGTGATGATGGTGCTGCCACCGGGCGAGCCCACCACCAGGGCCAGCTTCCCGCCCCGCGTCAAGATGGTGGGCGTCATGCTGCTGAGCATGCGCTTGCCGAGGGCCACGGCGTTGGCGGTGCCGCCCACCAAGCCGTAGGCGTTGGGCACGCCGGCTTTGGCCGAGAAGTCGTCCATCTCATTATTGAGCAAAAACCCTGCGCCCGGCACCACCACTTTGCTGCCGTAAGCCCCGTTGAGGGTGGTGGTACAGCTCACAGCGTTGCCAGCGCTGTCTACCACGTTGTAGTGGGTGGTTTCGTTGCTTTCGTAGCCGGGTAGGCCGGGGCCGGCCGTCACCTGGGCGCTGGGTGTGGCGCAACCGTCGGGCCGTATGGTGCTGGCCCGTTGTTTATTATAATCCGGCGCCAGCAGCTGCGCCACGGGTACGTGCCCGAAGTCGGGGTCGCCGAGGTAGGTGGCACGGTCGGCGTACACGCGGCGCTCAGCCTCGGTTAGGAGATGCGTGGCGGCGGCCGAATGATAGCCGAGGGCTTTCACGTCGACGGGCTCTAACATTTGCAGCACTTGCAGCAGGGCCACGCCACCGCTGCTGGGCGGGGGCATCGTGATGACGTCGTAGCTGCGGTATCGGCCGCGCAGCGGGGCCCGCCACTTGGGCTGGTACTTGTCGAGGTCCTGCTGGGTGATGATGCCCCCGCGCCGGCGCATTTCCTCCAACAGGTACCGCGCTGTTTCGCCTTGGTAAAAGCCGGCGCGTCCTTGGTCGCGTACCCGAATAAGGGTGGATGCCAGCTCGGGCAGGCGCAGCGTGTCGTCGGTATGCCAGGTGCCGCCGGGGCGCACGTAGGCCGATGGATTGCCCGGGTTATGCTTGAGAAATTCGTCGCGGGTGCGGTTGAGGCCCGCGGCTTCTTTCTCGGTGAGGGCGTAGCCGCGGGCCAGGCGCACGGCCGGGGCCACGAGGTCGGGCCAAGGCAGGTGGCCCAGCTTTTGGTGCAGGGCCACCATGCCGGCCACGGTGCCGGGCGTGCCTACGGCGAGGACCCCGGCGGTACTCAAGTCGGGCACCACGTTGCCAGCCGGGTCGAGGTACATGTCGCGGCGGGCCCCGGCCGGCGCGGTTTCGCGGAAGTCGAGGGTGCCGGCCGTGCCGTCGTGGTCGCGGTATACCAGAAAGCCGCCGCCGCCGATGTTGCCCGCTAAGGGCAGCACCACTGCCAGCGCAAACTGCACGGCAATGGCCGCGTCGTAGGCGTTGCCGCCTTTTTGCAGGATGGCCACGCCTACTTTCGAGGCCTCGGGGTGGGCCGATACCACCATGGCGTGGGCGGCCATCAGCGGCGCGCCGGCCGCCGGGAGCGGGGCCGATAATGCTGCCGGGGCCACGGCAGCAGTGTGGGGCTGCCCGGTGGTGCAGGCTGCCAGTAGCGCCAGGGGCAAGGCAAGTACACGGGATATCATAGCCGCGAAGTAACGGGGATTTATGTTTGCCAGGGTAAACCACCCGCAGGCCCGGACGTTTGTCTGCCCCGTCGGTACTTTCGCGTACACCCGCCAAACTGTTCTGCCCACGTTCATGGAACCCAACGCCCCGTTGCCGGCCGCTACCCCGGCCTTGCCCCTCGTGCAGCACGATTCGTGGCTGGCCCCCTTCGAGCCCGTGCTGCGCCAGCGCCAGCAGCGCCTGGCCGCCCGTCTGGCCGAAATCAACGAGCACCACGGCTCGCTCGCCGAATATGCCATCGCCCACCAGCAGTTGGGCCTGCACTACGACGGCCGCCGCCGAGGCTTCCGCTACCGCGAATGGGCCCCAGGGGCCGAAGCCTTGTATTTGGTGGGCGACTTCAATGGCTGGGACCGCCAGGCCAACCCGCTGCAACGGCTCGACTACGGGGTGTGGGAGGTCTTTCTGTCCGATAAAGACTACAAGGACCGCCTCACCCACGGCAGCCGCTACAAGATTCACGTCGTCAGCGCCAACGGGGCCCAGGACCGCCTCCCCGCCACCGCCCGCCGCGTGGTCCAGGACGAGGCCACCAAGGATTACGCCGCCCAGGTGTGGCGGCCTGCCGTGCCTTTTGCTTGGGCGGACCAGAAGTTTCGGGTGGCCGCGGCCGTGCCCGAGCCGTTCATCTACGAGGCCCACGTGGGCATGGCCACCGAGGAAGGCCGCGTGGGCACCTACCGCGAGTTTGCCGACAACATCCTGCCCCGCATCGAGGCCGACGGCTACAACTGCATCCAGCTGATGGCCGTCATGGAGCACCCGTACTACGGCTCGTTCGGCTACCACGTGGCCAATTTCTTCGCCGCCAGCTCGCGTTTCGGCACGCCCGAAGACCTGAAATACCTGGTGAACGAGGCCCACCGGCGCAGTCTGGCCGTGCTGCTCGACGTGGTGCATTCGCACGCCGTGAAAAACCAGGCCGAGGGTCTGGCCGACTTCGATGGCTCGGGCAACCTGTACTTCCATAAGGGCGAGCGCGGCGACCATCCAGGCTGGGACTCGAAGCTGTTCGACTACGGCCGGCCCGAGGTGCAGCAGTTTCTGCTTAGCAACTTGCGCTACTGGCTGGAAGAGTTTCATTTCGACGGCTTTCGGTTTGATGGCGTAACGAGCATGCTCTACCACCACCACGGCGAGGGCGTGGCCTTCGTGGGCTACGACCAGTACTTTGGGCCGGGGGCCGATGAGGACGCCATCCTGTACTTGCAGTTGGCCACCACGCTGGCCCACGAGTGCAAAAAAGGCAGCCTGCTGATTGCCGAGGATATGAGCGGCCTGCCCGGCCTGTGCCGCCCCATCGCCGAGGGCGGCATCGGCTTCGACTACCGCCTGGCCATGGGTATCCCCGACTTCTGGATCAAGCTGCTCAAGCACACCCCCGACGAAGGCTGGAACCTGGGCGACCTCTGGCACGTGCTCACCGACCGCCGCGAGGGCGAGAAAACCGTGGCCTACGCCGAAAGCCACGACCAAGCCCTGGTGGGCGACAAAACTTTGGCCCACTGGCTGTTTGACGACAGCATCTACACTCACATGCAGGTCGCCGACCCCGACCCCAATGCGGCCAGGGCCCTGGCGCTGCACAAAATCATCCGGCTCGTGACGCTGGCCGCCGGAGGCGAGGCCTACCTCGACTTCATCGGCAACGAGTTCGGGCACCCTGAGTGGGTCGATTTCCCTCGCGAGGGCAATGGATGGAGCTACCACTACGCCCGCCGCCAGTGGAGCTTGGCCGACAATCCCGACCTGAAATTTTATTTTCTGGGGGCCTTCGACAAAGCCCTGATTCACCTGGCCAAGGCGCGACACATGTTGGCCGGGGGCCCCGCCCAACTGCTACACCACGACGAGGAGAATAAGGTGCTGGCCTTCGCCCGCGGGGGCTTGGTGGTGGTGCTCAACCTACACGTGGCGCAAAGCCAGCCCGACTACCGTTTCTGGGTGCCCAAGGAGGGCCGCTACCGCGTGTTGCTCTCGACCGACAGCAGCCAGTTCGGTGGCTTCGACCGGCCCGACGAGCACTACACCTACGAAACATATGAGCAGCACCTGCGCCTGTACCTGCCGAGCCGGGTGGCCCTGCTGCTGGCGCTAGCGTAACGCTTAAAAAATTTATACGACGATGAATTTATTCATATCACCGTTTATTTAAACTCTATTGTTTTTATGAAAAACAGCTATAAACCATGCCTCGCGCTGTTATTGGTCTGGTTGTTACTGGGGTGTTCGCCCCAAGCTGTGCCTCAGAACGTTGTGGGTATTTGGACCCATCGGAGTGGGGCAAAAATGGAAATTAGGGAAGATGGCTCTTTTGTAGCCTACCACTTACCGGGTGGG
>JANPOR010000531.1:0-3195 GCA_031428075.1 Hymenobacter sp.
CGGATGCAGCCATTCGCCTGGAACGCCGACGGCACGCCCAATTTTGGCTTGCCCGTGCCCGCCGGGCAGGCCCTGGCCCTGCCAGCGGGGAAATAGTCTGGCTCCAAGCGCTAGCAGAAAGCCCCGGCGACTATCGTTGCCGGGGCTTTCTGCTAAAACAAACGGGACCCTATTTCTTGGGGGCCTCGGCCGGAGCTACCTCGCCGGAGGGCGGCGCGGCGGTGGGGGCCGTCGACTGCTTGTAGTGAATTTCGGAGAGGGAGTGCAGGCGCTCGGCGGCCCATTCGGGCGTCACGTCACGCTGGGGGTTGGCCAACATCTCGTAGCCTACCATGAATTTGCGCACCGTGGCCGAGCGCAGCAGCGGCGGGTAGAAATGCATATGCAGGTGCCATTCGGCGTGCTCCTGGCCGTCGGTAGGGCGCTGGTGCCAGCCGGCCGAATACGGAAACGACAGCTCGAACAGGTTGTCGTAGCGGATGGTGAGGCGACGAATGATGTCGGCCAAGTCGTTCTTCTCGGCGTCGTTCAGCAGCTCCAGCGAGGCCACGGCGCGGCGCGGCAGCAGCAGCGTTTCGTAGGGCCACACCGCCCAGAACGGCACCAGCACCACCCAGGTATCGTTTTCGATGACTACGCGCTCCTTTTCGCGCAGCTCGGTGGCGAGATAGTCGGCGAGCAGCGTGCGGCCGTGCTCTTTAAAGTAAGCGGCCTGCTGCACGGTTTCCTTGGCTGGGTCGACAGGCACGCTGCGCTCGGCCCAGATCTGGCCGTGCGGATGGGGGTTTGAGCAGCCCATGATGAAACCCTTGTTCTCGAAAATCTGCACGTAGTTGATGTCCGGGTGGGCCCCCAGGGTCTGGTACTCGTTCACCCACACGTCTACCACCGCCCGGATGGCCTCGGGCGTCATTTCGGGCAAGGTCAGGTCGTGGCGCGGCGAAAAGCACATGACGCGGCCCACGCCGGTTTCGGCCTCGGCAATCAGTAGGTTATCAATGTTGATACCCCCGGCCGGGCCGTCGGGTTGCAGGGCCGCGAAGTCGTTGTCGAACACAAAAGTGCCGGTGTACTGCGGGTTGTGGGCGCCGTTGGCGCGCACGTTGCCGGGGCACAGGTAACAGGTGGGATCGTAGGCCGGACGCTGGTCGGGGGGCATTTTTTCCTGCTGACCCTGCCAGGGGCGCAGGGCGCGGTGGGGCGACACCAAGAGCCACTCGCCGGTGAGCGGGTTGTAGCGGCGGTGCGATTGGTGGGTGGGGTCGAAAGCAGCGGGCGAAGGCATGGGCGGTAAGGACTAAGGGGACGAGAACAGCGGGATTACGCCAGCGCGGCGACGGGCGGCATTTCGCTTACACCGCCCACGATGGCCGTGTCATACGTTTCGAGCTTTTGCTGGAACCGCTTTTCGAATGTCGCCCCCATCACCGCCACAAACCCGTCGATGTGCTCAACGGCTACCAGGTTGATGGTGCAGCCGCCGAAGCCACCACCCATCATGCGGGCCCCGTACAAGCCGGGCAGCGGGCGGGCCATTTCCACCAACTCGTCCAGCTCCAGGCAGCTCACCTGGTAATCGTCGCGCAGGCCAGCGTGCGAGGCGTACATGAGCTGGCCCACGGCCGCAATGTCGTTGGCGGTCAGGGCAACACAGGCGTCCCGCACGCGTTGGTTTTCCTGCACCACGTAGCGGCAGCGGCGGTACACCACGTCGCCCAGCTCGGCGCGCTGCGCTTCGATTTGGGCCAACGTCGCGTCGCGCAGGCTCTTGATTTTGGGGTGCTTTTTTTGTAGCACGGCCACGCCTTGGGCACACTCCTGGCGGCGCTTGTTGTACTCGGAGCTGGCCAGCGAGTGCTTTACGCCGGAGTTGCACAGCACAAGGTGGTACTTATTGGCGTCGAAAGGAAAGTATTCGTAGGCCAGCGAGCGGCAGTCGAGGCGCACCACGTTACCGGGCCGCCCAAACAGGCTGGCAAATTGGTCCATCAGACCGCTCATCACCTTGGCGTAGGTGTGCTCGGCCTGCTGGCCCATCTGCGCCAGAGCCATGCAGTCGAAGCCCGTGTGCAGCAGCTCATTCAGTGCAAACGCCAGCCCGCACTCCACCGCCGCCGACGACGACATCCCCGCCCCGATGGGCACGTTGCCACCGAACACGCAATCGAAGCCCGGCACCGCCACCCCGCGCCCCTGAAACTGCGCCACCACGCCCAGTAGGTAATTGGCCCATAGATGGTCACTGGGGGCCACCTCGGCTAGGCGCACGTCGTAGGTATCTGCTTTGTCAAAAGCCACCAAGTGGGCCGTGTCGCCGCCGTTCAGGCCCACCGCGAAATAAATTTCCTTGTCGATGGCAGCGGGCAGCACCAGGCCGTCGTTGTAGTCGGTGTGTTCGCCGATGAGGTTGATGCGGCCGGGCGCGCGCACCAGCAGCGGGTCGTAGCCGAAACGGCGGCGGAAGTCGGCGGCAATAATGGGCATGGGCATGGCTGGGGCTTAGTTACCAAAAACAAGATATAAATTTAGAAGAACAAAGGTGCTATTTTTTTAGATCACACAAACGTTTGCATAATTTTAGTGTCTAGCTCGCCTTCAGGCAGTGCTTTTTAGATAGGACTTACGTACTTACTGGCAGCAAAGCAGGAATGGGGGGCTTTTGCAGCAGATGACGCAAGTAGGGGCCCACTGCTATTGATGGGCCGGGCAGATGGTTTGGGCCGTTTGCCGGACAAACTCGCGCAGCGGCACCCAGACCAAGTAGCAGTAGGCTAAATGATTGCGCTGGGCTTGGGCGCGACGGCACGGACACTTTTCAGCCCCGGTGAGCTGCTTGAAGCTGCGGTGAAACGTTTCCACCTCTGCCAGCGCGTGCGCGTGGTGGCTTCCACCAGTTACTGGATGCGGGTAGAGGCAAAGTTGTTGGTTACCACCCATTCCATGTTGCCGTTTGGGGCCACCGACCTGACTAAGCACACTGCAAAGGGTGCCTGCTTGCGGCGTACTTCCAGCCCCGTACTCCACCCGCCCGGCGGCGGGGCCACCGCGTCCAACGCCTGCTACCCCACGTGCTTGCTCGCCCTCACCAACCGGTTGCTTACCAGAGTCGTGAGAAACGTCCAACCAGCCCGGCGAATCAACTTCACGTTGTCACGGCCGCTGTACCGGGCATTGAACGGGAGTGTCCGGGCCAAG
>JANPOR010000532.1:0-6356 GCA_031428075.1 Hymenobacter sp.
GCCGCCAGCACCCCCAGCACAAAGAGTATATATACATCGTCGAACAGGTTGATGGGGTACTGAAACAGGGTCACGACGACAAAGGCCACCACCGCCGGCACCCACAGCCTGACAGCAGTTGGTTCTAGTCGGGTAGGCGCCGCGGCAAGTCAAAAAACCGGCGCAGCAGCGCCACCAGCGCCATGGCTAGGGGGCAAGGGCCAGGAGACTAAAAAATTGCAGTCAGTTTCCATCGGTACTAGGCGAAGGCCTTTACTACGCGCAAAATTTTGGCTGTCCGTCAGTTACGGGCCAGCGAACTTGGCAAGCGGCCCCTTCCTAGTCCCCAGCAATTTATTCACCGAAGCAACAATTTTTCGCATCATTCTGGCTCATAACCCATTGTCAGCGTGTATTTTGGGCTATCCGGGATGAGCTGGGCAAGGCATTGGGTAAAGCCAGCACGATTTTCCCTTCGCGGCACTGGCACGCTCGCGCAGGGGCGGACCGCACCGCGCATTAAGCGCACCGGCCACCGGTAAGCGGGACCAAGTGTTTACGCCGGCTGCAACTCCCGCAAATGCAGCAGCATGTCCCGCGTCATCCGGTCCAAGTCAAATTCTGGCTGCCAGCCCCAGTCCTGACGGGCGGCGGTGTCGTCGATACTGGCGGGCCACGAATCGGCGATGGCCTGGCGCTGATCGGGAGCATAGGCGACGCGGAAACCGGGCATCACGCGCTGGATGCTGGCCGTGATGTCGGCCGGCGCGAAGCTCATGCCGCCCAGGTTGTAGCTGGTGCGCACCCTGATACTTTCGGCCGGGGCGTGCATCAGGTCGAGGGTGGCGCGCAGGGCGTCGGGCATGTACATCATCGGCAGCTCGGTGTCTTCCTTTAGAAAACACGTAAACGCTTCGCCGGCCACGGCCTTGTGGTAGATATCGACGGCGTAGTCAGTGGTGCCGCCACCGGGCAGGCTTTTGTAGCCAATAAGGCCAGGGTAGCGCAGGCTGCGCACGTCGAGGCCGTGGTTACGATGGTACCACTCGCACCACTGCTCACCGGCCAGCTTGCTGATGCCGTACACCGTGTTGGGGTTCATGGTGGTGGTTTGTGGCGTGGCGTGGCGTGGCGTGGCGGGCCCAAACACGGCAATGGAACTGGGCCAGTACACCTGGGCTACGCCGTGGACCACGGCGGCGTTGAGCACGTTGAGCAGGCCGTCCATGTTCAGCTTCCACGCAAACATGGGGTCTTTCTCAGCCGTGGCCGAAAGCAGGGCGGCGAGGTGATAAATCTGGGCCGGGCGGTACTGCTGCACCAGCGCTTCGAGGCGGTTTTTGTCGAGTACGTCGAGCAGCTCGAAGGGGCCCCCGGCCAGCAACTCCGGGTTTTTGGGCGGGCGCACGTCGGCGGCCACCACGTTGTGCGGGGCGTAGCGCTGGCGCAAGGCGGCGGTCAGTTCCAGGCCAAGCTGGCCACAGGCGCCGATGACGAGCACGGTGCCCGGCAAAAAGGAGGTATCGGGTTCGCCGGTGGTTGGGGCCATGCGCGGATTTGGTATCGGATGTGACAGGGTGAGGTTGCGGATACAAAGATACCGGGGCCCCAACTTCCGCACCCAGCCCGGCTCCCCGACACCTTTGAGCGCTTGCATAGGCAGGCCGGCATCCCACATTTTGAACGCCGTGTGCGCAAAATGAGTCCTGGCGGGCCGGGTGTTATCGGGCGGCTCGGCCAAGTCTTTACCTTAGGTGCCATGCAAATCACCGACATCAGCCAATTCATCGACTACTACCAGAGCGTGCGGGCACGCACCCGCCGCCTGCTGCCGCTGGTACCACCCGACCAACTGGAGTGGGCTTACCAGCCCGGCAAGTTCACCATCGGCGACCTATTCCGACACATCGCCGCCATTGAGCGGTTATTGTACATGGAAATCCTGTTCGACCGGCCCAGCCAATACGCCGGCTGCGGCCCCGAGCTGGCCCCCGGCTACGAGGCTACTGCGAAGTTTTTCGACCGCTGTCACGCCGAAACGCTGGCACAGTTGCGCGGCCTCACACCCGAACGGCTTCAGCAGAAATGCTACCCGCTGGGGGGGCCCGGCATCACGGTCTGGAAATGGCTGCGGCTGCTGCCAGAGCATGAAATCCACCACCGCGGTCAGCTTTATGTGTACCTGGCCCTGCTCGGCATCGATACCCCACCAATCTTTGGCCTGACTTCGGAAGCTGTGGTGGGAATGCGCGGGTAGAAGCGCGCCGCGGCGCAGACCGGGCGCGGCGCGCGCGGCCTGCGTATTTTTGTTCCCTACTTCTCACCACTTCCCCACCCATGTACGCCACTCTCCAGCCCGACCTCGAACAGCAGCTTCAAAAAATAAAAGATGCCGGTCTCTTCAAAAAGGAGCGCATCATCACCTCGCCCCAAGGGGCCGAAATTGCAACCGACGAGGCCGGCGAGGTGCTGAATTTCTGCGCCAATAATTACCTGGGGCTCAGCTCGCACCCCGAAGTAATTAAGGCCGCCAAGGACGCCATCGACACGCACGGCTACGGCATGAGTTCGGTGCGCTTCATTTGCGGCACGCAAGACATTCACAAGGAGCTGGAAGCCAAGCTGGCCGAGTTTCTGGGCACGGAAGACACGATTCTGTACGCCGCCGCCTTCGACGCCAACGGCGGGTTATTCGAGCCGCTGTTTAATGAGCAGGATGCCATTATTTCGGATTCGCTGAACCACGCCAGCATCATCGACGGCGTGCGCCTGTGCAAGGCCCAACGCTACCGCTACGCTCATAACGACATGGCCGACCTGGAAAAGCAGCTCCAGGACGCCGTGGCCAAGGGCACGCGCCACCGTATCATCGTCACCGATGGCTCGTTTAGCATGGACGGTACCATCGCGCAGCTCGACACCATCTGCGACCTGGCCGACAAGTACCGGGCCTTGGTGATGGTGGACGAATGCCACAGCAGCGGCTTCCTGGGGAAAACGGGCCGCGGCACCCACGAGCTACGCGGCGTGATGGGCCGCGTCGACATCATCACCGGCACGCTGGGCAAGGCCTTGGGCGGAGCCATGGGCGGCTTCACGAGCGGCCGCAAGGAAATTATCGATCTGCTGCGCCAACGCAGCCGGCCGTACCTGTTCTCGAATACGTTGGCCCCCGCCATCGTGGGGGCCTCGCTGCGCGTGCTGGAACTGCTGACTGAGAGCACGGCCCTGCGCGACCAGCTCGAAGAAAACACCCGCTACTTCCGCGAAAAGATGACCGCCGCCGGCTTTGACATCCGCCCCGGCCAGCATCCCATCGTGCCGGTGATGCTCTACGACGCCAAGCTGGCTCAAGCATTCGCGGCCAGAATGCTGGACAAGGGCATTTACGTGGTGGGTTTTTATTACCCTGTGGTGCCGCAGGGACAGGCCCGCATCCGGGTGCAACTGAGCGCAGCCCACACCCGCGCCCACTTGGACAAGGCCATCACGGCGTTTATCGAAGTCGGCCAAGAGTTAGGAACGCTCAAGGAACGCTCGGCGGCGCGGCCCGAAGCCAGCCAGGTGGTAACGAACACGCCGTAAGGCTGAAAAGTCGTTTTTTAGGAAGCTAAAAAATTGGTCGAGAACCCCTGGTTGCGCTGCTTTTACCAGCGGACGCTGCGCTGCCGCTCAGGGGCGTGAGGCTGAGAAAGCGGTACAGCAGGGCAGCGTAGCGGTGAGGGCTGCCAGGAACGTTTGGGCCTAGTTAAGGACGCTGCTCTGGGTTACGAAAGGGTTCATCGTTCGCTTCAAGCCATCGAATTCGGGGGTGTTGGGGACCCCGCCACTGCTGGCCCAGGCCGGCCGTCGTTTTGGCGTACAGCCGGTTGAGGTCGCCGCGGGTGAACCGTTGCCCGGGCGAGCTGGCGCACCGCCGGCACACGTGGTAGCGGATCTGCATCACCATGGCCTCGCCCCGCTTGCCAAAGGCGCGGGGCTTCTCCGGCGTGTTCACGCCGATGCGCTCGACCATTTGGAAGTAACGGGCACGCACGCACGCCTCCCGCGCCGGCAGCCGAGCACGTAGTAGGCCATGCCCAGGGCCAGCAGCAAGCTTGGGCCAATCGTGACGGTATTGCGCCGCAGTGGTTCCGTGAGTAGACGCATAGCAAAAGACTACTCGGGCACGGAAAAATCTGAAGGCTCCAGCAGGCAGCCCGCATTGCTTGCTTACTTGGCGTCGGCCGGGCCGATTGCGTGCACATGCATGATCAGAACGCGGGGACGACGAGCCCCTACTAATTTCTACCTTTTTATTCATTATACTGAATATATTTATTAGATTGATGTTCGCTAGGCCATAATCGTTCTTTTCCAACCACTGCTTAGGGCCAGCCGCCGCTTGCCAATGCCATATAGGGCCCCCGGTCGCGCCACCAGGCAACTCATCAATTACCAGCCTCTTAATAGATAAATTGCAAAATATTATTATACCCCGCTATCTTAGCGGCCTAAGCTCTTCCTTATTTTTTCTATGAAAAATACTACTCGCCAGTCTACGCCGCGGCACTTACGTTTCTCCAGTCAACGTCCATGATTCGCCTCTTCCTTGCCGATGACCACACCATCGTACGCAACGGCATCCGGGCCCTGCTAGCCGCCGAGGCCAACTTGGTGGTGGTAGGCGAGGCCAGCAACGGCCAGGAGCTGCTGGAACAATTGGCCACCGTGCCCGCCGACGTGGTGCTGCTCGACATGAACATGCCCGTGCTCGACGGGCTGGCCACCACCATGCGCCTGCACGCCGAGTATCCGGAGGTACGGGTGCTCGTGCTCACCATGATGGCCCACGAACGCTACATCGAGCAGATGTTCGACGCCGGCGCCATGGGCTACGTGCTCAAAAGCGCCGAGCGGAGCGAAATTGTGGCGGCCATCGAGGCCGTGATAGCCGGCAAGCATTTTTTGTCTTCTGAACTGGGGCTGGCCATGTTTTACAAGGTGCGGGCGCAAGACGGTACCGGCGGCGAGCACGCCCGTAAGGCCGGCCACCTCACGACCCGCGAGCTGGAAGTTCTCAAGCTCATCGCCGGGGGCCTCACCACCAACGAAATCGCTGCCAAACTTTTCACCAGCAAGCGCACGATCGAAACCCACCGCCAAAACATCCTGGAAAAGACGCACACCAAGAACACGGCCGCCCTCATCCACTTGGCCGTCACCGAAGGCTTGCTGCACTAAACGCGGAGCAACCTGCAAATTTTATACGAATTCGGTTTGATTTATTAGCGAACAGCCCCCCTAAATATCTCATAGTTTAATAATGATACCGGTTGCCCTGGGAAATGTACGGACCTTAAATTAAGTATATTTCGCATTTGGAAATCAGCGTTTTACCCCCGCTGCAGCGGCCTTGGAAACGGATAGCTTTGCAGAACCTTTTCCACATAAGGAGCGAAGAGCAATGCCGGGAGATGCGCGCTGCGGAATAGCCTACCCGCCGCTTCGGGACGAACGCAACCCTTGCTGGCCACTTGCTTCTCCTCCCTCAGCTTTTCCGTCATGCGCGTGTACCAGGAATTGCTGCCCCATAGCTGCCTGCTCATCCTCACCGACGGTGACGGTGGGGCCGGCACTGCTCCCCTGGCCCGCGCCCTGCGCTGGGCCCTGCGCAACCACCGCCGCCGCGTGTGGGTGGACTGCAGCAGCGTGTCCGTGCTGAGTGCCGCCGTGCTGCGCTTGCTGCAACGCGGAGCCGAGCTGCTGCGCCAGCGCGGGGGCTGCCTCGTGCTATGCCACCCGCCGGAATCGTTCAGTGAGGCGGGGGCGGAGGCGGACGGCTTTGTCATTGCCGCGTCGCTGCTCGATGCGGAGCAGGTGCAGCCGCCGGCCGATTAGCGCGGCGCCTACGTGGTGGCCGCAACGGCCACGGGCTGACCAGCGTCGAGGTTGTCGGCCCCAAGCCACTCGCCAAGGCGCGCGGCCAGGGTGTCCGCGTCGAGGCCGCGGTACACCTCACCATGGCGCACGAGGCTCATCTGGCCGGTTTCCTCGCTCACCACTAACACGATGGCGTCGGTGATTTCGGTGAGGCCGATAGCGGCGCGGTGACGCAGGCCCAAGGCGGCGGGCACGTCGGGATTGTCGCTCACGGGCAGGATGCAGCGGGCGGCTTGCACGCGGCCGTTAGCCACGATCACGGCGCCGTCGTGCAAGGGGCTGGTTTTGTTGAAAATACTCAGCAGCAAGCGCTTGCTCACTTCGGCATCGAGGCAGTCGCCCGATTCGGCGTAGGTGCTCAGGTCGGAAGCCTGGCTGAAGCAGATGAGGGCCCCGGTGTACTTACCGCTCAGGCTTTTGGCCGCTTCCACGAATGGAGCCACCGACAGCGGGGC
>JANPOR010000533.1:0-18002 GCA_031428075.1 Hymenobacter sp.
CTTTGGCCACGGCGGCCGGTACGAACCGCGCCTGGTAGCCACAGGCTTTGCACTGGTAACGGGCGTGACCGCCGCTGTGACCGTTGCGGCGAATCTCCGCGCTGCCGCATTTGGCGCACGTGTGAATTGTAGTGACCATAATTAGGATACGCAAGTCATCTTAAATTAGACCACCGCCATTTCGCTTATATCTCAACATCCACCAGTAAAATCGACCGGGTTTCAACGGGAAAAATTAAAGAATACGTGTTGCTTTTTTCCGTTGCGAATTCCGCAGAAGGAATAATTATTTATCGTTACGAATGCAAACCTGAAGCCTTAGCAGAAGCACGCTCAACGGCTGCCTCTCTAGCTGCTTTAGGTGTTGACGTACAAATGTTTTTTTTCTGGTGCAACTGATAATAATATGATATCTATATCTTAACCCCTAGAAAGAGTGTCTTATCGCACAAGTAATTAACCACGCAGTATTCTTTTACTATTTTTCTTCGTGAACAACTATGATGGTGTTCTTCAGCATCCATTCCTAGTTGAGCACTGGTACAAAGGCTTTGTAGCCGCCATGGCAGCGTGGTTGCCAGTTTTCTTTCTTGCGGCATGGATGATTCCTGATTATATTTCATTGTGCATTGATTTCGCTAGCTTGATCAGCGCAGCTATTCTAGCAGCTGCGCTGACCCAGTACGAAGGTTTTGAATTGCAACCGCAAGCAGCGCGCTACCGAACCTACACATGGGTGCTCGGCTTGCGATTTAAGAAATGGCAACAGCTACCGCCGGTTAATTACATTGCATTTCGTCCTTACAACCGCAGTTATAATTTGGCGACAGCAATTGTTAATAACGGTGATCCTGTGAACCTAGGCCTTGTGGCTAACGACTCCAAGTGGCAAGTACTGCTAAGTATTGCTGGCTCGCCGATTGGCATTGTAGCCGCATGTGCTGCTGAAAAGAAAGCCTCGCTTATTGCAGCTATTTTGGGTGAATTATTAGGCGTGAAAGTCATCGCCCAATAGCCTATCCTTTTTCCCGGCGCTCAGTACCCAGCAGCATCAAAATCAGCAGGAAAAATCCCGTGACGCCCAGACTCCACCACGTTATTTCGGGTACGCCGTGGAAATAGCGCATAGTAGGCGCGTAGTGCCCCACCAGCGTGAAGCCCGAAAATACCAATCCGGCCACGCACAGCAGGCCCAGAATGGTGCGGCTCACGAGCTGGTCGGCCTTGCGCAGCAGGGTGTTATAACCGCTTAATTCTACTTTCACGCGCAACTCGCCCTTGCTGATCTTGCGCACAATCTGGCGCACGTCGGCCGGCAAGGTTTGCAGCAGCGCCAGCAGTTGGGTGCCGGTGTACTCGGCCTCACTGAGGATGTTTTCGCGCGAGTACTGCTCGCGGACGATGCGGGCCCCGTAAGGCCGGACAAATTCGAAAGTATTGAAGCTGGGGTGCAGCACCTTGCCGATGCCTTCCAGAATTACCAGGGCCCTCAGAATGAGGAAGATGGCCCCTGGCACCTGCAATTTGTAATCGTAGATGACAGTTTGAAGGCGGTCGGCGAGGTCGCTCATGCTCATCTCCTTTACGTCGAGCATAGCAAAATCCTCAATCAGCTGGCTGAGGTCGCCTTCGAAGGCCCGCATGTCGGGAATTTCCGCTGTCAGGGCCAGGCGGCGGAAGCTGGCGGCCATGCCGCGCGCATCCTGCCGGGCCATACCGATGAATACGCCCGCAAACGCGTATTTCTGTTGCTTGGTAAGCTTGCCCACCATGCCGAAATCGATGAGCACAATGCGGCCATCAGGCTGCACCAGCACGTTGCCGGGGTGCGGGTCGGCGTGGAACACGCCGAACTCAAAAATCTGGGTCAGGTAAATATCCATGCCCGTTTCGGCTACTGTGGCCGGGCTCAAGCCCCAGGCTTCGAGCTGGGCTTTGTCGGTGATTTTACAACCCGCTACGTACTCGATTATGAGCATTTTGGCCGTGCTCAGTTCGCGGTAGGGCCGGGGCACGTAGAAGTTAGTGTAGTCGGCGTAGAGCTTGCGGAACTGCTCCATTGAGCGGGCTTCAGCGGTGTAGTCCAGCTCCTTGCTCATGCTACGCTCGAAAGCATCCACGATGTCCTGCGGGTTGGACAGGCCTTGGGTGCGCAGAAAGCCCGCCGTGAGGCGCACCAGCTCATGCAGCAGGGCTAGGTCGCCGCGCACCTTGTCTTGCACGTCGGGGCGTTGGATTTTCACCACCACGTCTTCGCCCGTCAGCAGCCGCGCCCGGTGCACCTGCCCGATGCTGGCCGAGCCAATCGGCACGTCGTCAAACTCGCTAAACACTTCACTCAGTGGCCGGCCCAACTCTTCCTCCACAATCTGGCGGGCCACGGCCACATCGAAGGGCGGCACGTTACTTTGCAGCTTTTCAAACTCGTCGATGAGGGCCTGGGGCAGCAAGTCAGCGCGGTTGCTCAGAGCCTGGGCCAGCTTGATGAAGGTAGGCCCCAGCTCTTCGATCAGCAGTCGCACCCGCTCCCAACGCGTGGTATCGAACACGGTGCGGTCGGCCCGCTGCCAGTTCAGGCGGCGGTTCGCGCCCACGAGCCGCCGCAAGGGCGTAGTAGTTACCGCGTCTTCAAAACCGTACTTGAGCAGCAGCACCCCCACTTGTTTAAGCCGTGTGAGGTTGGAAATTGTGTTTTTGAACATGGACCGCAGAGTTAGCGAATTTGACGGACAAGTGCGGTTTTAAGAAATCAAGCGGCAAGCTACAGCCGGGGCCCTAATGGCCTTCTAGACAACAAAAAATCCGTTTGCCGACCGGCAAACGGATTTTTTACTTTACGTCAAGCCGATGTTCTGGTCATTTATTGGCCACTATCGGCCGAAGCTCAGGCCAGCTTCTTGGCGGCTTTGGGTTTGGCAGGCGCTTTGGCCGCGCCGGCCTTGGCGGCGGCCGATTTCTGGGCCGAGCCGGCGGCGGCACTTACTTGATCAGCGGCCTTTTTGGTGGCGCCAGCCACTTTACTAGTAGCGCTACTGGCGGTTTTGGCGGCCGGGGCCTTCTTCTTGGCAGGGGCCTTTTTGGGCTTGGTGCCCAGGCCTACCGTGTCCTTCACGCGGTCGGTAAGGCCTTTGAACTGCTTTTCTAGCTCATTGCGCTTGGTTTCGCTACTTTTCAGCAGTTCTTCCACAATTTTCTTGCCCTCCTGCTCCGTGATTTTGCTGTCCTTCACCAAAGCTTCGATGGCGCTTTGCACTTTCTTGTTGCCTTGCGCCAGGTAGCCCACCCCAGCGTTGACGAATTTCTTAAACAGGTCTTCCATGATTAAAAAAGGAAATTGAAGTGAGTGAGAGGAGTTGAGGCGCTTGACAAAAAGACACGAATCCACTAAAAGTAGTATGCAAGCCTACTATTTTCGTGGCAAACCTACGACTGTTTCGCTATATAGTTGAGTAGTTTACAAATTTTTCTGCAAATAAACGCGGCAGTCGGCTGGCCGGCGGCGTGGGCGCGGGGCGGGCCCCGCCGCAGCGGGTTCTTTCCACGCGCCGGCGACAAAAGCGGCCACTTGGTCGAGGGCCTGCGCGGCCTCCGGCACCCAGCGCCAAAACAGGTGCCACCAATGCACCAGCCCCGCAAACACCTCCAGCACAACGGGCACGCCGGCGGCGCGTGCCTTGGCGGCAAAGCGCAGCACGTCGTCGTGCAGCACCTCGGCATCGGAAACCTGGAGGAGCAGCGGCGGCAGCCCGCGCAAATCGGCCCGGACCGGCGACACCAGCGGGTGGGCCAGCGCGGTGCGGTGAGCGTACAGGGGTCCCCACGTGCGCATTTGCAGAGCTTCGAGCAAGCGGGTTTCTTCCTGAGCGGCACGACGCAAAATGCTGATGGGCAGCGCTAAATCGACCCAGGGTGAGAGGCATACGGCGGCGGCCGGCAGGGGCTGGCCGGCGTCGCGTAGCCACAGCAGCAAGGCCAGGGCCAGGCCCCCACCGGCCGAGTCGCCGGCCACCACAATATCGCCGGGGGCGTGGCCCTGGCGGCGCAGCCAACGATAGGCGCGGCGGGCATCGTCGAGGGCCGCTGGGAAAGGGTGGTCGGGGGCCTTGCGGTAGCCCACCGACAAGGCGCACACGCCGCAGCACTGGGCCAGGCGGCCCACCAAGCTGCGGTGGGTGTTCAGCGAACCGCTGACGTACCCACCGCCGTGCAGGTACAGCAGCACGCGGCGCGCAGGGGCCCCCGGCGGCCGCAGCCATTCGGCGGCCAAGCGCCCGTCGATGGCCACGCTTTCCAAATGCACCCGCCAGGGCACAAACTGAAACAGGGACCCCGCCTCCATGACCAGCCGCAGGACCCCCACGCCGGGCTTGCGGCGGGCCAGCGGCACGGCGGCGGCCACGAGCAGCTGCTTGAGTAGCTGGTGCTGGAGAGAGGACATTTTTATTTAATTATAAATCTTTTGATTATGGCTTGTAAGTTGGCTCTTTAAGGATTGACTGTCAATGCGTGAATCTTTAATTACAAACCAGTTGTGAAAAACACGCTACTGGAGGCCTAATAGTATTTTAGTGCTGTAGAAGATGTTTCTAATTATATTCTATTTAATATTTAGATTTATTTTATAGTTTGTTCCCCTTATATCCTTTAATAGCCAGCGGAATCCAGCCCAGCAGCGGGATGAAATAGGCCAGCACGATGGGGTTGCGCCAAAGCATTTTCCAGAACGCGCCCGGCTGGTCGAGGCGCATCTTAAAGTTCCGCTCACCTTTTTTTACGTAGCGGCGCTCAAATTCTGTGAACATTGCCGGCCAGGCAAAAGGGAGGAAAAACGGAAAGAAACGTCGGTTGTCCTTGATGCGCCGCCACAACTCGGCCCAGCGGTAGGGCTGCTGGCCGTAGACGGCCACGGCGGCGTCGAGCTCGGTTTGCATTAGCTGGCGCACCTGCTCGCCCAGGATCTCGTACTCGGCGCGGGTGAGCTCGTCGTGCGTTTTGTCGGTGAGGTCGGTGGGCCGGATGCGGGTGCCCATCACGAAGGTGAGCTTAGCCGGCAAGGCCAGGTAAAACGCCCAGGGCTGCACCAGCACCACCAGCAGCAGCAGCGTAAGGGGCAGGAACGGAATACCGATTTTCTTGGTCAGCCGGTTGATCCAGCCTACGCTGTAGGCGTAGGGATTGAGGTATTCGGCGTTGACGGTGTAGAAGGGAACGATGTCGGTGCCGTGCTGCAAGCCCATGCGCAACATACTAGTGGCCAAGCGTTGCAGCTCATATTTATGGTTGAACCCCTTGCCAATACCAAGCACCCCCTCGGGGTACAGCATCAGGTTGTGGTCCTGGTAGTACATCATGGTTTCGAAGTTGAGCGTGGTGGCGTCCACGCAGCCGCACTTCTTCCAGAAATCCTTCACCAAGTAAGGGTTCATCAGGGCCGTGGCCGAGAGCAGGGGCGCCGAAAGCGGCCGGGGCAGGCTGCGCAGCGAGTCGTGCGCGGGCAGGTAGCGGAACAGGTGCGCCAAGCCCACGATGGCGTCCCACGGGAATGCCATACCCGAGTGGTTCGAGGCGAAGATTAGGGGCCGATCGGGGTTATTGCGCTGCGGAAACTCTTCAAACCCCACCAGCTCGGAGCGGAACCACACCCGGTCGAGCATCGCCAGGATGTTGTCGTCGACGGTGCGCGTGAAATCTTCCCGGAAATAGTCGTAGTAGATGTGCTGGTTGGCCACTATGGCGGGCGGGGGCGGCGCGGGGGCGACGGGTCGGAGCATGGGCGGGCGGGCGGGGCCGGGACGGTACCTTTTTTTGGTCGATTGCCTCGTTGCCAACGGCCCCGGTGCTCAGATGCGGCGCTTGAGGCGCAGGTTGGCCGCGTGCAACTCGCCGTTGGGGCGGCGCAGCACGAGAAACAGCTCCATGCCGTCGTTGCTGTGCAGCAGGCGACTGAGTTGGGTGAGCGAGAGCGCCGCCACCGGGGCCAAGCCGACGGTCAGCAACTCTTCGCCGACCTCCATGCCGGCGGCGGCCGCTGGCGAGCCCGGCGTGACCGATGTGACCTGATAGCGGCGCAGGGCCGGGCCCAGGGCCAGCAGCTCAAACCCGGCCATGTCGTGCTCAAAGGGTTCCCGGAACGAGGGACCCGGGCGCAGCCACAGGCACTGATGCGGGTAGTCAATCACCACCCGGAAGCGCCGCAGCAGGTCGTAGCCCAGGTTGCCGTTGCGGGGCACGTCGGTGCGCATGTGCACATCGGCCGCGTTGGGAAACGAGGTGAGCACGGCCCGCAGTTGGTAGGGGCCCAGCTGCACGTCGGCCACCCGGCCCAGGGACCCGTGCACCGGTCCGCCCAGACCATGCCCGAGTTCGGCGTACAGGCGGGGGTTGGGCAGGCGCAGGTCAGGGTCAGAAGTGGTTTCGAGCGAAAGGGCGTGGCTGGCGCCGGTGTCGAGCACCAGCTTAAGAAACCGGGCTTTTGCATCGCCGGCCTGGCGCACGGCCGCCGTGAGGTAGGCTTTGTGGCCCTCGATGGCAAGCGGCACGACCGTCCAGCGATACCCCCGGGGCGGGTGAAAAGCGGCTGGATCCGTGAACACCAGCGTTTCGGAGTCGGCCCCACCAAACGCTACCGTTAGGCTGTGGAACAGCTCCGAGCCCAGAATACCGTGGACGGGCATTCCCACATAGCCCGAGAGGTTGAGCGAGTCGCCGGCCAGCACCAGCAGCGACATGGCCTCCGCTACGATCCCGTGCCCGCGCCGGCCCAGGCTGACGCGCACGCCGGGGGACTGGTAAGCCACCAGCGTAGCGCGCTTGCCACCCGCTCCTACCACCGAAAAATCCTGGCCGTGGCGCAGGTGCAACGAATCGGCAATGGCCGGATCGGTGAGCAGCGTGTTGGCCACGCCCGTGTCGAGCAAAAAGTTATAGGGCCCCGCGCCGTTCAGCCGCACCTGCACCACGGGCAGGTTGCGCTGCACTTGCAACGGTATCCGCACCTGCTCCTGCCCCGCCCGTTCCATCCGAAACGACAATGGCACCTGGCCCCGGCCCGGCTGGACCAAGGCCAGCAGGAGGGCCAGCAGCAGCGGTCCCACCAAGCGCGGCGCACCCAAGGTAAAAGGCTTTTTCATTAGCCCGTAAGGTACGTCTCTGCTACGGCATCTCCCACGCCCCGGCGGGGTCGTAGCGGAGGTGGCCAGCAGCAATGCGCAACGGTGCAGCCACGTTATTGTGGTAAAGCTGGCCCGTGCCCAAGCCCTGTGCAAAATCGCCCACCGGATACTCGGCTGTGAGCTGGGCCACCGCACTCAGGCCCACGTTCGACTCCAGGGCCGAAGTCATCCACCAACTCACGCCGTGGGCTTCGGCCAAGGCAATCCAGCGGCGGGTGGCGGCGTGCCCGCCCAGCAGCGTGGGCTTAAGCACGAGGTAGGCGGGGCGCACCGCGTCGAGCAAGGCCGCCGGGCGGGTAGAATCGTCAAGGCCGATCAACTCTTCGTCGAGCGCCACCGGCACCGGCGAGCGGCGGCACACCTCAGCCAGCGCCGCCCACTGCCCGGCCCCGATGGGCTGCTCGATGGAGTGCAAGTCGAACTGGGCCAGCCGCTCCAGTTTTTGCATGGCTTCGGCCGGTGCGAAGGCCCCGTTCGCGTCCACGCGCAACACTAACTCGGCAGGCCCGGCCACGGCCCGGATTTCGCCCAGCAGTACCAGCTCGGTCTCAAAGTCGAGGCCTCCGATTTTTAGCTTAAGGCAGCGGTAGCCAGCAGCCAGCTTTTCCTCGATTTGCTGGCGCATAAAGGCCGCATCGCCCATCCACACCAGCCCGTTGATGGGCAGCCCGGCCCGGCCCGTACTAAAAGCGTTGGCGTACAATTGCCGCCGGCCGCCGCCGGCAAAATCCAAAGCCGCCGTTTCGAGGGCAAACGCGAGGGCTGGCCGCCCGGGGCCTACCATGGCCGGGGCATCAGCGGCCGCAAAATCGGAGAAGCCCGTCGCGTTAAACCGTTCGCAAAGGGCCGTCACCTCGCCCGCGAACCCCGGTCCGTAGTCGGGGCTGAGGCCGGCCAGGGGTGCGGCCTCGCCCAAGCCCACGGGGCCGTCGGGGTCAGTGGTTGCGCGCAGCTGTAGGTACCAGGCCGCATGCACGGCCAGAGCCCCGCGCGAGGTGCGGGCCGGAAAATTGAAGCGCAGGTCACGCCGGGAAGCGGAAAGGTGAAGCATGGCACAAAGATGCGGGGGCCGCGACAGTCCCGCGGGCGCGGGGCCCCCGGTACTGCCACAGCCCCCGCTAGCAAGAGCTCCGGCCTTGTTCAGCGCCGGTTAAGCGCTGGCCGCGCCCCGGGCGGGGCGGCGGCTCACGAGGCCGCCTTTGCGGCCGGCGTCGCGGGCTTCTTCGGCGGTGAAGCGGTGGCCGCGGCCGCTGGCGTGCGAAGCTTTACCGCCTTCGCTGGCGATGCGGCGTTGGGTTTCGGGGCTCATGGCCGCAAAGCCGCGGCGGCTTTTGGCTCCGGTGCGGTTGGCCGGACGCGGAGTCTGAGCGTCGGAGGTTGGGTTTGTTTTCATATATGGAAAGGGTTGGGGAAAGCTTGGAATTTCTGGGGGGAGACGGCGTCGCCATTCGGCCGTACACAAGCTGGCGATTAATTGTGATAATATCTACGATCTAACTTGAAATTAGTCTAAAATACCGGCTTGTGCTGATAAGGTCTACGTGTTTATTTGACTGAAGTTGCATACAATGCGCGGGCTTGCCGGTACGCCCGGCGCAACCAAGCCGGCCGTCCAGTGGTTGAATGGCCTAATGCCTACCCTACTGACTTTTTTGCCTTAAAAACCTACCGATGAACGCCGTGCTTTCCGCCCCTTCAGTATCAACCGCTGCCCCGGCCCTGGCCGCCCGCTACCGCGCCGTACGGGCCCAGTCGGAGGCGCTGTGCCACCCGCTGCTGCCGGAAGACACCGTGGTGCAGCCCATCCTCGACGTGAGCCCGCCCAAGTGGCACCTGGCCCACACCACCTGGTTTTGGGAAACCATGCTGCTGGGGCCCTACTCGCCCGACTACCAGGTGTTTCACTCCGAATATGCCTACTTGTTTAATTCGTACTACAACTCGTTGGGCTCGCGTGTGAACCGGTCCGAGCGCGGCACCCTCACGCGCCCGGCCCTGGCCGAAGTACTAGCCTACCGTGCCCACGTCGATCGACACTTAGTGGCCCTGCTGGCCGACACCGACACCCTACCCGAGGCGGCGCGGGAATTGGTAGAAATCGGCCTTCAGCACGAGCAGCAGCACCAGGAGCTGCTGGCTACCGACATTAAATACATCCTCAGTACCAGCCCCCTGCACCCGGTGTACACGCCCGCTCCGGCCCCCACCGACCCGGGGGCCCTGGCCCCACCGGCCGCCTGGCTGCCGATGCTAGGCGGCGTGTATCCAGTGGGCTTCCGGGGCGAAGGGTTTTGCTTCGACAACGAGTTGCCGATGCACGACGCGCTGGTGCCCGATTTTGAGCTGCAAAACCGTCTCGTAACCAACGCCGAGTACCTAGCCTTCGTGGAGGCCGACGGCTACCGCGACTTTCGCCACTGGTTGGGCGAGGGCTGGGACTTAGCCCAGCTCGAAGGCTGGCAGGCCCCTTTGTACTGGGTGCAAACGGCCGACGGCCAGTGGCAGCGCTTTACCCTCCACGGCCTGCGGCCGTTGGAGATGGCCGCGCCGGTCACGCACGTTAGCTTTTACGAGGCCGACGCCTACGCCCAGTGGGCCGGGGCCCGCCTGCCCACCGAGCAAGAATGGGAAGTAGCCGCCCGGCACTTCGGGGCCGACCCCGCCGCGGGTGGCACCTGGATTGAAAGCCCCCGCCTCGACCCCGCCCCCGTGCCGGCCGATGCCGACCCCCGTGCCTGCCACCAGCTGCTGGGCGAGTGCTGGCAATGGACTTACTCGCCCTACCACGCCTACCCGGGCTACCACCGCGCCGCCGGCCCGCGGGGCGAGTATAACGGCAAGTTCATGGTGAACCAGCTGGTGCTGCGTGGGGCCTCCTGCGCCACCCCGCGCAGCCACGGCCGCGTGAGCTACCGCAATTTTTTCCACGCCGATAAACGCTGGCAGTTCACCGGCATCCGGTTGGCCCGGTAATCTGGGACTCGGTCGATGATGTTTTTGGTGCGTGGGGGCCCTGTTGTCTTTGCGGGGAGGAACAGCACTCCGCGCGTCAGGCGGCGGTAATCTTTGTATCCATCCGCGCTATTTCGTAGTTAGAGTAAGCAGATCGAAGAAAAGATTGCCGCGCTCCACTGCGTTGCGCTCGCAATGACAGCAGGGCCCCAAGCATTGAGCACCAAGCACTACCAACCGAGCATCAAAACATCCGCATGACTTCTACTCCCACCGCCCGGCCGCCAGTTGCTTCCGACCTAGCCATCCACGTCGCCGACGGCCTGCGCCAGTCTCCCAAAACCCTCTCGTCAATGTACTTCTATGACAAGACGGGCAGCGAGCTGTTTCAGCAGATCATGGGCCTGCCCGAGTACTACCCCACCCGGGCCGAGTATGGTATCTTCGTCGCCGACGGGCCGGCCATCGCGGCGGCCCTCGACCCGGCCGGGGCCCCGGGGCCCTTCGCCCTGGTGGAACTGGGGGCCGGCGATGGCTTGAAAACTAAACTGCTGCTGCGCGAATTGCTGGCCACCGCCAATGATTTCACCTACGTGCCGGTGGACATTTCGCCCAGCGCCCTGGACGGCCTCGCGGCCAGCCTGGCCGCCGAGCTGCCCGGGCTGCGCACCGTACCCGTGGCCACCGACTACGCCACGGCCCTGGCCCAGCTGGCGGCCCGCCCCGGCCGCAAAGCGGTGCTGTTTCTGGGCTCCAACATCGGCAACTTTACGCCCATTGAGCGGGCGGCGTTTCTGGCGCAGTTGGCTGCCCCGCTGGGGGCCGCCGACCGCCTGCTCATTGGCTTCGACTTGCAGAAGGACCCGCGCCGCATCCGGGCGGCCTACGACGACGCCCAGGGCGTGACGGCTGCTTTCAACCTGAACCTGCTCGTGCGCCTCAACCGCGAACTGGGGGCCGATTTCGACCTCGCCCACTGGCAGCACTACACCGAGTACGACCCGATGACTGGGGCCGCGCGCTCGTATCTGGTGAGCACCCGGGCCCAGGCCGTGCGGGTGAAAGCTTTGCAGCACACGTTCGCTTTCGCGGCTTGGGAGGTCATCCATACCGAGAATTCCTACAAGTTCACCCAGCCGCAGATTGCCGCCCTGGCCGCCGCCGCCGGCATGCGCGTGGTGGCCACCTTTACCGACGGCGACTTCGCCGACGTGGTGCTGGCGCGGGCGTAGGGCCCGGCTGTTTTATTTTATGCCTCGGGCAGGAAGATAGCCCGAGGCACTCCTACTGCAGCGCGCGGACTTGCAGAGTCTGCGTCGCCTAGGGCCCCGGGCGGGGCCTTTTTGTGCCCGCGCCAAGCTGCTGCGGTGCAACCTTGCGGCGCGGCCCCGCACCTTTTAGTGACGCCCCGCCGCGGCAGACGCGTATTTCCGTTCTACTTTGCGGTGGCGGCCATTTATACTTCTGCTTATATCACCATGAAACGACGCGAATTTGTGGGCCTGACCGGCCTGGCGGCCGGGGCCCTGTTCCTGCCCGATTTTCCCTCTTTCGGCGGCACACTCGTCGACCCGGCCCAGCTGCTTGATCCGGGCCTGGACGCGACCCAGAAAAAACGTTTGGCCGACGCCGGCCTGAACGCCGCTAAAAGTGCCGGGGCCACCTACGCCGACGTGCGCATCGGTCGCTACCTCAGTCAGGGTATTTTCACCCGCGAAAAGCAGGTGCAGAACATCGCCAGCAGCGAGAGCTTTGGGGCCGGCGTGCGCGTGATTGCCAACGGCACCTGGGGCTTTGCCGCCACCAACGACGTGAGCGACGCCGGCTTAGCTAAAGCCGCCCAGCAGGCCGTGGCCATCGCCAAGGCCAACAGCAAAGTGCAGAAAAACCAGGCGCAGCTCGCCCCCCAAAAGGGCTTTGGCGAAGTGAGCTGGAAGGCCCCGATTCAGCAAAATGCCTTCGAGGTGCCCGTGGCCCAGAAGGTAGCGCTGCTGCTGGCGGCCAACGCCGCCGCCACCGACAACGGCGCATCGTTCGTCAACTCGGCCCTGTTTCAGGTGAACGAGCAGAAGTATTTTGCCAGCACCGACGGCTCGTACATCGACCAGGACATTCACCGCATCTGGCCCACGTTCAGCGTCACGGCCATCGATAAGGCCTCGGGCAAGTTCCGCAGCCGGCAGGCTCTGAGCGTGCCCATGGGCCTGGGCTACGAGTACCTCACGCCCAAAGCCGTCGACAAAGTGGCCGGCCCGGTGGGCTCCGACGTGGTGGGCTACAAAAACAGCTACGACATCCTAGAAGACGCCGCACGTGCCGCCAAGCAGGTGAAAGAAAAGCTGACCGCCAAGTCCGTTACGCCCGGCAAGTACGACTTGGTGCTCGACCCGCACCACCTGGGCCTGACCATCCACGAGAGCGTGGGCCACCCGCTCGAATTGGACCGCGTGCTCGGCTACGAAGCCAACTTTGCGGGCACCTCGTTTGCCACGCTGGAGTGGAAGGCCAAGGGCCTGCCTTACGGCTCGAAGCAAATGAACATCGTGGCCGACAAGCTGCAAGCCGGCTCGCTGGGGGCCGTCGGCTGGGACGACGAAGGCGTGAAAACCAAGGAGTGGGACCTGATTGAGCAGGGCAAGCTGGTGAACTACGAGAAGACCCGCGACCAGGCCCACATCGTCGGCCAAAAGGAATCGGACGGCTGCTGCTACTCGCAGTCGTGGCAAGACGTGCAGTTCCAGCGCATGCCCAACGTGAGCCTGCGCCCGGGCACCGCCAAGCTGAGCGTCGACGAGATGGTGAGCAAAATAGATAAAGGCATTTATATCGCCGGCAACGGCTCGTTTTCCATCGACCAGCAGCGCTACAACTTCCAGTTCGGCGGGCAGGTATTTTACGCCATCGAGAAAGGCAAAATCACCGGAATGCTGGAAGACGTAGCCTACCAGGCCAACACCCAGGAGTTCTGGAACTCGCTGGCGGCTTCGTGCGACGCGTCGGACTACCGGTTCGCGGGCTTCTTCAACGACGGCAAGGGGCAGCCTTCGCAAAGCTCGGCCGTGAGCCACGGCTCAGCCACGTCGCGGTTTAACGCCGTGAACGTCATCAACACCGCCCGCAAAATCGGCTAGCCCGCGGCCAATTCTCCTCACTGAACTTTCCCTCCCAATGGCTATCATTTCCAAAGACGACGCCCAAACCATTCTCAAAAAGGTACTGGGCTTCAGCACCGCCGACGAGTGCGAGGCCACGCTCACGGGCTCGCTGGCGGGCAACGTGCGCTCAGCCCGCAACGCCATCAGCACCTCCGGCATCACCGATAACGTGTCGCTGGTCGTACAGTCGCGCTTCGGTAAGCGCAGCGGCATCGCCACCTGCAACCAGTTCGACGAAGCCACGCTGCGCCGCTGCGTGCAGCGGGCCGAGGAAATTGCCCGCCTGGCCCCCGAAAGCCCCGAGTACGTGCCGCTGCTGGGGGCCCAAACCTATCTGGCCGCGCCACAGTCGTTCGCACCGGCCACGGCCGCCATCGACCCCGACTACCGGGCCCGGCAGATGGCCACCAGCATGCAGTACTGCGACACGAAAAAGCTAAGCTCGGCCGGTTTCCTGAACGACTCGGCCGGCTTCGTGGCCAAGCGCAACAGCAAGGGCCTGGAAGCTTATCAGCAGGTGACGAACGTGGCCTTTTCTATCACCGTACGCACGCCCGATGGCATGGGCTCGGGCTACGCGGCGACCGACTACGTCGACGCCAGTCGCTTGGACGCCGCTCGCCTTACGAAAGTAGCCGCTGATAAGGCCGCCGCGTCGGTGGGGGCCAAAGCCATCGAGCCGGGCAAGTATACCGTCATCCTAGAGCCTAACGCCCTACTATCGGGCGTCGACACGTCGCTGCTGGGGGCCCTAATGCAGTCGTTCGACGCCCGCTCGGCCGATGAGGGCCGCAGCTTTCTGAGCAAGAAAGGTGGCGGCAACCGCAGGGGCGAGAAGCTATTCGACGAGCGGGTGACCATCTACTCCGACCCGCTCAACGCCGAAATTGCCGACCTCACGTTTGCCACCGATGGCCGCCCGCAGCAGCGCACCACTTGGATTGAGAAAGGCGTTGTTAAAAACCTTTACACTTCGCGCTTCTGGGCCCAAAAATCTGGCATTTCCGACCTGCCCGTCCCCAACGGCTTCATTATGGAAGGCGGCACCCAGACCACCGCTGACCTCATTAAGAGCACGGCCAAAGGCATTCTGGTCACGCGCCTGTGGTACATCCGGCCCGTTGATCCGCAAACGTTGCTTTACACGGGCCTGACGCGCGACGGCACGTTCTACATCGAAAACGGCAAAATCAAGTTTCCGGTGAAGAACTTCCGCTTCAACGAAAGTCCCATCATCATGTTGAATAACCTGGAAGCCATCGGCAAGCCCGTGCGCCTAGCCGGCAACCTGGTGCCGCCGCTGAAAATCCGCGACTTCACCTTTACCAGCTTATCGGACGCGGTGTAAAATAGGTAATAACTGTTATTGCTTGGTCATTTTCCTCGCAATCACAAAATTTATCTGCTTAAATATCCATTTCTGCGTCTTTTATTTGCCTGCATGAAAAGACGTGAATTTGTGGGCTTGACCGGCTTGGCAGCCGGGGCCCTGTTTCTACCCAGCCTGCCGGGCTTCGGCCATGCCCGCGTGGACCCCGCCCGCCTACTGGAACCGGGCGACGACGTAATCGTGAAAAAGCGCTTGGCCGATGTGGCCCTGAACGCGGCCAAAAGCGCCGGGGCCAGCTACGCCGACGTGCGCATCGGCCGCTACCTCAACCAGTACGTGTTCACCCGCGAGAAGCAGGTGCAGAGCATCGTCAGCACCGAGAGCTACGGCGTGGGCATCCGGGTGCTGGTAGACGGCTGCTGGGGCTTTGCCTCGACCTGCCAGGTGACGCCGGACGGCCTCGCCGCCACCGCCCGGCTGGCCGTTGAAATCGCCAAGGCCAACCGCGTCGTGCAGAAAGAACCCGTGCAACTGGCCCCCCAGCAAGGCTACGGCGAGGTGAGCTGGAAAACGCCCATCCAGCAAAATGCCTTCGAAGTGCCCATCAAGCAGAAGGTGGACTTGCTGCTGACCGCCAACGCCAGGGCCCTCGACGCGGGCGCCAGCTACATCGGCACCAACCTGTTTCAGGTGAACGAGCAGAAGTATTTTGCCAGCACCGATGGCTCGTACATCGACCAGGACGTGCACCGCATCTGGCCCACGTTCAGCGCCACGGCCGTGGACACGAAGACTGGCAAGTTCCGTTCGCGCGATTCGCTCAGTTCGCCGATGGGCCTGGGCTACGAGTACCTCACGCCAAGCGCGGCCGAGCAGGTGGCCGGCCCGACCGGCACCGAGCTGGTGGGCTACAAGCAACGCTACGACATCCTGGCCGACGCCGCGCTGGCCGGCAAGCAGGCCAAGCAGAAGCTTGCCACCAAAACCGTAGTGCCGGGCAAGTACGACCTCGTGCTCGACCCCGGCCACCTGGGCCTGACCATTCACGAAAGCGTGGGCCACCCGCTGGAACTGGACCGCGTGCTCGGCTACGAGGCCAACTACGCGGGCACCTCATTTGCCACGCTGGAGTGGAAAGCCAAGGGCCTGCCCTACGGCTCCAAGCAGGTCAACATCGTGGCCGATAAACTGCAACCGGGTTCGGTGGGAGCCGTCGGCTACGACGACGAAGGCGTGAGAACCAGACGCTGGGACCTCATCAAGGAAGGCAAACTGGTGAACTACGAGAAGATCCGCGACCAGGCCCACATCGTGGGCCAAAAGGAATCGGACGGCTGCTGCTATGCCGATTCGTGGAGTTCGGTGCAGTTCCAGCGGATGCCCAACGTGAGTCTGCAACCCGGCGCAACCAAGCTGAGTGTGGACGACATGATACGCAGCGTGGACAAAGGCATTTACATTGCCGGGGCGGGCTCGTTTTCCATTGACCAGCAGCGGTATAATTTTCAATTTGGCGGGCAGATGTTTTACGCCATCGAGAAAGGCAAAATCACGGGACCCCTGGAAGACGTGGCGTACCAGTCGAACACCCAAGAATTCTGGGGCTCGTGCCACTCGGTGTGCGACGCGGCGGATTACCGGCTGTTCGGCACCTTCTTCGACGGCAAAGGACAACCCGCGCAGATTTCGGCCGTGAGCCACGGCTCAGCCACAACGCGGTTCAACGGCGTGAACGTCATCAACACCGCCCGAAAAGTGGGCTGATTTTTAATGTGAAAACGGAGAATGTGAGAATGGACTGTCCTTAAAATCCAATCCCGTTTCCCTGCTTCTATTTTTCACATCTCCCACATTTTCAAATCTTATTTGCTTACAACGATGCCAATCTTTTCAAAAGAAGAAGCTCAGAGCCTACTCAAGAAAGTACTGGGCTACAGCACCGCCGACGAGTGCGAAGCCTCGCTGAGCGGCGGCACGAGCGGCAACATCCGCTACGCCCGCAACAGTGTGAGCACCGCTGGCGCGGCCGATACGGCTTCGCTGGCCGTGGAGGCACGGTTTGGTAAGCGCAGCGGCATTGCCACCTGCAACGAGTTCGATGAAGCCGCCCTGCGCCGCTGCGTGCAGCGGGCCGAGGAGACTGCCCGCCTGGCCCCCGAGAGCCCCGAGTACGTGCCACTGCTGGGGCCCCAGACCTACCTAAACCCGCCTTCCACCGGGACTACCACGCTCACGCCGGCCAACCGGGCCCAAGCGGCGGCCGACAGCATCAACCTGTGCGCGGCCAAGAACCTCACGGCGGCGGGCTTTCTGGACGGGGGCAGCAGCTTCCAGGCCCTGCGCAACAACAAGGGCCTCGAAGCCTACCAGCAGTCCACCAAAACCGACTTTTCCGTGACGGTGCGCACCACCGACGGCCGGGGCTCGGGCTACGCCATCGCCGACGTAACCGACGCGGCCAAGCTCAACGCCAGGGCCCTCACCCAGCGGGCGGCCGACAAAGCCACCGGCTCGCTCAACGCCAAGGCCATCGAGCCGGGCAAGTACACTGTTATTCTAGAGCCGGCCGCGCTGATGGCCGGCGACGACCTTTCGCTGCTCGGGGGCCTGATGTACGGGCTCGACGCCCGCTCGGCCGACGAAGGCCGCAGCTTTCTGACCAAGAAAGGCGGCGGCAACCGCAAGGGCGAGAAGCTGTTCGACGAGCGGGTGACCATCTACTCCGACCCGCTCAACGCCGAGGTGCCCGGCAATGCCTTCGACGGCAACGGCCTGCCCACCCAGCGCATGAGCTGGATTGAGAAGGGCACAGTGAAAAACCTCTACTACTCGCGTTTCTGGGCCCAGAAAAACAATGTGCCCGCCACGACCTTCCCCAGCGGCTTCGTGATGACGGGCGGCACCCAAAGCACCGCCGATTTGATTAAGAGCACGGCCAAGGGAATTTTGGTTACGCGTCTGTGGTACATCCGCGAAGTGGACCCGCAAACGCTGCTCTACACGGGTCTGACGCGCGACGGCACGTTCTACATCGAGAACGGCAAGATCAAGTTTCCCATCAAAAACCTGCGCTTCAACGAGAGCCCCATCATCATGCTCAACAACCTGGAAGCCATTGGTAAGCCTGTGCGCTTGGCCGGTTGCCTGGTGCCGCCGCTGAAGATCCGCGACTTCACCTTTACCAGTTTATCCGACGCCATCTAGGGTGTAGCCCGACCTTTGTAGTCCGCGTCGCTCGCTTCGTCCCGGCGATGATTGGGCAGCGACGCGGACTAAAAAGTTCACGCCACCTGTTCAGCTACTTTCCGAACTGAAGGCCCGCGTAGACCTGGAACTGTCGGTTCTGTAACCTTGGGTCGTTGACGCCAGTGAGGTTTTTAGCATCGTTAATGT
>JANPOR010000534.1:0-7053 GCA_031428075.1 Hymenobacter sp.
GGATGCGGTCGGCGGGGCTGATGGCCAAGCCAGTGGCCGGGTCGGAAATAGACGCCACGAAGCTATCGATGCCGATTTGCAGTTGGTTGGGCATGGTTCGGCTGGGACAACTTAGTGGTTAATGGGGGCCTCAATCAGTAAAAACCGCGTGTCGGCGCCCGCTTCAATACGGATGGCGTCGGTTTCCCAGATGCCCAGGCTGTCGCGGGTTTCTAGCTGCTGGCCAGCCACCGCCACCGTGCCGCTGATGACGAACAGGAACAGCATCTTGTTCAACGGCTTGAGGAAATATTCTACCGTGGTGGGCTGCTCGTAGTGGCCCAGCGAGAGCTTGGCGTTTTGGTTAATCCAGCAGTGGGCGGTGCCTTCCTCGTTGCTCACGATGGTGGTGAGTTGGTTGCGGCGCTTCTCCTCCGGGAACTGGCGGCGCTGGTAGCGGGGCCCCACGTTTTGCAGCTTGGGCTCGATCCAGATCTGCAGAAAGTTCACCGCGTCGTCGCCCACGTTGTACTCTTCATGGCGCAGGCCCGAGCCGGCGCTCATGATTTGCACGCCGCCCGCCGTCACTACTTCCGAGTAGCCCAACGTATCCTTGTGGTTCATGGTACCGGCCAGCAGCACCGAAATGATTTCCATGTTGGCGTGCCCGTGGATACCGAAGCCGCCGCTGGGCTGCACAAAGTCGTCGTTAAACACCTTCAGCAGTCCGAAGCCGTTGCGGAGCGGGTTGGCATAGGAGCTGAAGCTGAGCGAAAAATTGCTTTGCAGCCAGCCAATGTCTTTGAGGCCGCGCTCGACAGCCCGGGTGAGGTGGGTTTGCATATCGATTAGGGTAAGGAACGTGTGGCGACTTAACCCAGCATGGGCACTTCCATCAACAACAGTCCGGCGTTGCTATCGGCGCGAATCGTGAGCTTGTCCGTGTCCCACACGCCGAAGCCGTCGCGGCGGTGCAGGGCTTGGCCGTTGATGGTCACGTCGCCTTCCAGCACAAAGGCGTACACACCGTTGCCGGCTTGCTTGAATTGGTATTCGGTTTCAAAGCCTTGGTCCAAGTCACCAAGGTGAAACCAGGCGTCTTGGTGCAGCCACACGCCGGCATCATCGGGGTTGGGCGACACCACTTGCAGCAGGCAGTTGTGGCGAGCTTCGTGGGTAAAAGTTTGCTGGTCGTAGCGCGGGGCCACGTTTTCGGCGTTGGGGATTACCCAGATTTGCAGGAATTTGACGATTTCCTTAGCGTTGTAGTTTTTTTCGCTGTGGGCCACGCCAGTGCCAGCGCTCATCACCTGCACGTCGTTTTGGCGGATGACGGTCTTGTTGCCCATCGAGTCTTGGTGCTCCAGGTCGCCGGACAGCGGGATGGAAATAATTTCCATGTTTTGGTGCGGGTGACGGCCGAAGCCCATGCCCCCGCTCACAGAGTCGTCGTTGAGCACGCGCAGGGCCCCGAAGTGCATGCGCTCGGCGTTGTGGTAGTTGGCGAAGCTGAAGGTGTGGTACGAGTCGAGCCAACCGTGGTTGGCGTGGCCGCGGGTAGCGGCGAGGTGCAGAATGGTGCGGGCCATGGACAGAAATAGGAATAGTTTTGGGAACGGGAACCGGTTTGACCGCAATGAGAAGCTTGCAACGGGTCCGCAGATGTATATACATTTAATGTACATACATTGTTTCATGAAATTGTTTTTCCCTTTCCTCTGCATGAACTACTGGCTCGTCAAATCTGAACCCGAAGCTTACTCCTGGGCCGACTTCCTGCGCGAGGACGGCACCTCCTGGACCGGCGTGCGCAACTACCAAGCCCGCAATAACCTGAACCTGATGCGTTACGGCGACCAAGTCCTTTTCTATCACAGCATAAGCGAAAAAGCCGTGGTAGGCCTAGCCGAGGTGGTGGCCCCCGCCGCCCCCGACGCCACCGCCGAAGCCGGCTCGCCCTGGGTGGCGGTGGCCCTACGACCGGTACGCACCCTGGCCCGCCCCGTGGCACTGGCCACCCTCAAAGCCGATGCGCGGCTAGCCGAGCTGGCGCTGTTGCGGCAGTCGCGCCTTTCGGTGCTGCCCGTACGCCCCGACGAGTTCGACGCCGTACTGGCCCTAGGGTCGGCGTAGCCGCTTCAGCCTAACGACTTGTCCACCGCCAGGGTCAAAAGGTACGGTCCTACTTGCGGGGGCACGGCGCGGTCTGTATCTTTAAAAGGTGACCGACGCCAGAGCCGCTGGGACTGGCCGGCAACTTATTGTAGTGGGCATGAAAAAGCTATACTTCTTGCTGTTGACAGCGGGGCTGCTGCTGGGCGCCGGTGAGCGGCTGCAAGCCCAATGGCCCGGCGCGCTGCCGATGCCCCCGCCTCCCGGTGCGCCCGTACAGGCGGCCCATCTCGAGCTAGAGCTCGACCCCAGCACGGGTGAGGCCCACGTGCAGCCGTTGCTGGCCGACAGCTCGGTGGTGCTGCTGCTGGGCAAGCCTCGCTCGCCGGGAAGTAATCAGATGCTCTTCGCCTTCCAGCAGTACGACCGTAACCTGCTCCTGCGCAAAGAACACTCAATTGAGGTGCCGCCCGAGTTCAGCTTTGTGCGCTTGTGCGCCGAGCCGCGCATCGTGTATGCCTTGTTCAAATCGACGGAAAAGTCCGGCCGGCTGCTGATCGCGGCCTACGACGCCCAAGGCGGCCAAGCGCTGACGCAAGTGTTCGAAACCAAGACGGTCCGCGATGTAGTGGAGCTGAAGGCTCTTGACGGGCACCTATTTGCCACTGTTACCCTAGCCGATGGCCTACACCTCACCGCCCTACTGCTCGACGTGGCCACCGGCCAGCTGCAGTTCCTCTCGTCGGTGTATGAGCCGGTGCCCACCCAGCTCAGCTTCGTAGCCAATGCCGCCGCCGGCCGCGCGGATTACGTGCTGAGCCAAACCAACGGCCGCAAATCCCGTCTGCTCCTCAAGCGGCTCACCGACCGCGGCCAACTCCTCAGCTCCGAGTACGTGCAAGCCGAGAGCGAGCGCAGCCTCATCACGGCCGAGCTGAGCCCGCCCCAGGATACCAGCGCCCGCCTGCTGACGGGCACGTATTCGCTGCGCGACCCGCAGTTCGCCCAGGGCCTGTTTGCCACCGACCTCAGCGCCGGCCCGGGCCTGCGCCCACCGTTGCGCTTTTACGATTTCCGGCGGCTCAAGCATTTTTTTGATTACCTCAACCCCATTCGCTTAGCCCGCTTGGAGCGGCGCGCCGCGCGCCGCACCGCCCGTGCCCAGGGCCCCCAGCGCTGGCACTACCGCCTGCTGCTGCACGAGCTGTTGCCGCAGGCCGATGGCGGCTACGTACTGGCCGCCGAAGTGTACTCCCCCCGCTACCACAGCAGCCCTTACTACGGCAACCGCTACTATGGCCGTGGCTTGGGCTACGGCAACTCTCCCTTCGATTATCCCGCCTTCCTCAACCCCTATGGCATGCCCCGCGCCTTGGATGGCTACCAAACCAGCCACGTGGTGGTATGCGGCTTCGACCGCTCTGGGACCTTGCTCTGGGACAACACCTACGTGCTCGACGACATGCACCGCCGCGACCTGGAAGAAACCGTGCGTGTACTGCCCCTGCCCGACGGCCGCTTGGCCTTGGCCTACCTGCGCGACGACAAGCTGCACTACAAGCTCGTGAACCACGCCGAGACGGCCCCCAACGATTTGGTCGTGCCCTTATTCACACCTCCCGTCGATTCGCCCGACAAAGTGCTCGACTCAGAGCCCACTGACCTGCTGCCTTGGTTTGGCACGCGTTTCGTGGCCAGCGGCTACCAGCGCATTCGCAGCGCCGGACGCCCCGACCACGACGTGTTTTTCCTGAACGCCGTGGCGTTTTGAGGCGCGACGGGCTGGAGCTGGCCCGGGGTTTGCGGAGCGGGCCCAGTAGCCATTTCTTTCCTGCCGCCCGCTCACTATGCCAAAACGCCCAATTACTTCCCTCGTCTCTTCTTTCTTATTATGCCTGCTGCTTGCGGGCTGCCGTACCAGCGGCCCCAGTGGCGGGCCGGCGCGCACCGTAACCGCATTTTTTAACAAGTACGGAGGCCAGCCCGGCTTCCATACCAACGCTTGGTCGGCCGATTTGCTCCAGCGCTTGGCTCTGGTAAAAGCCGCCAAATTGTTGGGCGACTCTGACTTAGGCAACGCCATCACTAGCATCCGGTCGGCGCGAGTCATCAGCTTTGCGCCCACTTCGTCGGCCGCGACGGCTCTGGCCCAGCAGGGCCTGCGCCAGGAAGCCGCCGGTGTGCTGCAAAGCGAAAAATACACGGCCTTGAGCCTCGGGGGCCCCGCCGCCAGCAGCTACCAGATATCGACGCGCGGCAGCGGCGACAAAGTGTCGGAGTTTGCCGCCACTGGCCAGTTACCCAATGCAGCCGACTCGTTCGTGCTCGTGGCCGTGGACGGCAATTTCACCCGCGGCCAAGTCGAGGCTCTCGGCAAGTACTTGCCGGCTTTGGTGCAGGCTACGGGTAAGTAGGGTTCCGATATTTTTCAATGCAAGAGGGCCCTGGAATACTTTCCCAGGGCCCTTTTATTTGGTTGACAGGCTGTACCTGTAGCGTAGACTTTAACTGCGCTGACCTTCGGTCGTAGTCCGCGCCGCTCGCTTCGTCTTAGCGGCAAACGTCCAACGCCGCAGGCTGCAAAGTCCGCGCTACTGCTCGGCAGATCGTTACCGCCGCATCAGCCGCTCAATGTCATCGGCTTGGAGCGGGATGCTGGCCATCAGGTCTTCGCTGCCATTAGCAGTCAGTAGGATGTCGTTTTCGAGGCGGATGCCAAGGTTTTCGGCGGGAATATAGATGCCCGGCTCAACGGTGTACACCATGCCGGCTTCGAAAGTGCGGTACTTGCGGCCCACATCGTGCACGTCGAGGCCCAAGTAGTGGCTGGTGCCGTGCATGAAGTACTGCTTGTAGAGCGGTCGGTCGGGGTCCTGGTTTTTGACATCGTCGGCCTTCAGCAAGTCGAGCTTGATTAGCTCCTGCTCCATTTTTTCGCCCACGCCCTTATGGTAGGCTTCGATTTCGTTGCCGGGGCGCAGTTGGGTTTTGGCGTGGTCCAGCACGGCCAGCACGGCGTCGTAGACCTGGCGCTGGCGCAGGCTGAACGTGCCGTTGACCGGAATGCTGCGCGACAAATCGGCCGCGTAGTTGGCGTACTCGGCCCCGAAGTCGAGCAGGATGACGTCGCCGTCCTGGCACTTTTCGTCGTTGCTGACGTAGTGCAGCACGGTGGCGTTTTTGCCCGAGGCAACGATGCTGCCGTAGGCGGGGCCCCTACTGCGGTTGCGCAGGAACTCGTGCACGATTTCGGCCTCAATCTCGAACTCCCACACGCCCGGCCGCACGAAGCCCAGCAGCCGCCGAAACGCTTTTTCGGTGATGGCGCAGGCCTCGCGCAGCACCCGGATCTCCTCCGGGCTTTTGATGGCGCGCAGGCGGTGCAGCAGCGGCGCGGCGCGGCGGTAGTCGTGCAGCGGGTACTGGTTTCGAATGGTTTTGATGAAGCGGGCGTCGCGCGTTTCCACCTCCACCACGGCCCGAATGTGCTCGTTCGAATTCAGGTACACCTGCTCGGCCTCGTTCATCAGCGCCGGCAGCACCGATTTGAAGCTATCGAGCCACATAATCGTTGGGATGCCCGACTGCGCCTTGGCCTGGTCCTTGGTCAGCTTGTGGCCTTCCCAAACCAAAATAAGGTCAGAGGTTTCCTTTAAAAACAGGATTTCACGGTGGGTTTCCAGCCGCGCATCAGGGCAGATGACGAGGATACTTTCCTCCTGGTCGACGCCAGAGAAGTAGAACAAATCGTTGTTTTGCCGGAAGGCCATCGTGCCATCAGCGTTGGTAGGCATCACATCGTTGGCCTGAAAGATGGCCAACGATGCCGGCGGCAGCAACTCGCGAAAGCGGCGGCGGTTCTCAACAAAAAGCTCTGGGGCCAGGGGGGCGTAGCGCATGGGAACGGGATGGGTGGTAAGGGGCCGCAAGTTAGCAACTGCCGTTGCGCGATGTGGCTAGCACGGAACAGAGCCCCACGCTGGCCACGGGCGGCCCCTGCCCCGCACCCCAAAACGATACCGCTGCAGGCCGTTCAACGATTGCGGACCTGAGGCTCGCGTAGTAACCAGCGCGGGGCAGAGCCCCGCGCCAATCACGTTACGCTTCCTGCTCCTGCAAAGCAGGCCAGTCGATGGGTACTTGGGCGATGTGCTGCACGTAATTATTGAAAGTGTTTAAGGCCACGAAGCCCAGCAGCTCCACCAGGGCAGCTTTGCTGTAGCCGGCGGCAAAGAATTGGTCGAGGCTTTCGGGGGCGGGGTGGCCGTTGCTGGCCACTACGTCGAGGGTGAGGGCGGCTATAGCATCGAGCTTCGCGTTGCCGGTGCTGGCGGTGCGCACGCCACGGGTTTCGGGCTCGCTTAGGCCCTGGAGCTGGCCCACAGTGGTGTGGGCAGCAATGCAGTAGTCGCAGCTATTGGCTTCGGAGGCAGCCAGGTAGATGGTTTCGATTTCGCGGCCGTCCAGCTCGCCTTTGGCCAGGGCCGCACCGAAGCCAATGGAGCCGTTGAGGGCCGCCGGCGAATGGGCGAAGGTGGCATAGAGGTTGGGCACGAAGCCTAGCTTGCCGTGCAGGCCGTCGTAGGTAGGCTGAGCGGCGGCGGGGGCCTGTGCGCGGGGCAATACTTCCAGAACGTGAGACATGGGGTTTTAATGTAAAAATGTGAGAAATGTGAGGTGGAAATAGCAATGATTTCCCGCACTGCCGGCTGCATTTCCCGCTTGCATTTAAAGGGTTGCCGCGGGAGTATCCGCAACGAAGCGTGGCCTAGGGGCCCGCGCCGGCCTGCCCGCCGCACGGATGCGCCAAGCCGCCTACTACCCAGAAATGAAACGAAGCGGCCGCAGAAATAGCGCGCTGCAAACCGCGGCGGCGCCATTGGTGCGGCCCAGGGGCCGGCACCAGCTACCGGGGAAAGTTGAAGGGCCTCAACAACCCCGGCCGGGCATCAGGCCACAACA
>JANPOR010000535.1:0-1801 GCA_031428075.1 Hymenobacter sp.
CCCGCCGGGTGGCGGCCGTGAACGCGGGCCCCGGGTCGGCGGCGGCCAGGGCGGCGGCCCCCGAGGCCAGGGTGTAGTTCAGCACCACGAACTCGTGCACGGCGCTGGGGTGGCGGTGGGTGCGCTTGGGCTCGGAGAGCATGCGCTGGAAGGCGGCGGCAAGGTTGGCGGCGGCCACGTAGGCGTCTTTACGGGCCAGGCGGTAGGCGGTAGGGGCCGGGCCCGCAGGCGCGGCCAAGCGGGCAGCCACCTGGTGCAGGTAGGCCCCGTTGGCACGCAGCACGGCGGCCATCAGGTCAGGCAGCTGGGCGGCTTCCCAGCGCGGAAACAAGAAGTAGCCCGTGCTGAAAGCAATCGCGCAGCCAATGAGCGTGTCAACGACCCGCTCGCGCAGCACGCCCAGGTATTCGAGCTTCAGCAGCCCGAACAGGATGACGAGGTAGGTCGTCAAGAACACTACGAACACCACATAGTTCAGCCGCTGAAAGGAGTAGGAGACGATGGCGCACACCACCAGCACGGCGAAGCGCGCATCGCCCGACTGCACCGCCGCCAGCACGGCCAGCCCCAGCAGCCCGCCGCCCAGCGTACCCAGGATGCGCTGCCCGTTGCGCTGCCGCGTGAGGCTGAAGCTGGGCTTGAGCATGACGGTGGCCGTGAGCAAAATCCAGTAGCTGTGGGCCCCTTGCCAAAGCACTTCGGCCACGCCAAACGCCGCGACGCTGGCCACCAGCACGCGCAGCGCATGCCGAAACACGGCCGATTGCAGGGTAAAGTTTTGCCAGTAGGCCCGCACGTCCCAGTCCTGGCGGGACACGAATTGGAGGTGCTGGGCGGCTCGGCCCGGCTCGGCGGGAGCAGCCCCGGGGCCGGTGCGGGCGTCGAAGTAGCGGCCCATGTCGGCGAGGCGGCGACTAAGGTCACGCAGGGTAACGACGGTTTTTTTCAAGGGCCACACGCTGGGGGCCCCGGGCTGGGCCCCCAGCGCGTCGAGGTGCGCTTTGATGGCGTCGAGGGCGGGCGTGAAATCGGGCAGGGGGCCGGCAAGCGCGCGGTTGGCCTGGATGGCGGCCCCCAGGCGGTCGAGGGTAGCGGCCTGGCGGCGCACCAGGACCGCAATCTCGTCGAGCACCCCGCTGATGCCGAAGTCGCGCCGCAGGGCTTCGTAGTCGAGGAAAGTGGCCGTGGCCCGCTCGTACAAATCCACCACGTCGACGAAGGTGAGCACGAGGCGCCGGCCAGTGCTCGTCGACTCGTTCACCACCTGCCGGCTGCGGAACAGCACGGCCCGCACGGCCTCCTGGGTGTCGCTCACCACCACTTGCCGGACCACTAGGCGGCGGTAGTCCGCGGCCAGATCGGTGCGGGTAACGTAAAAATCGGCCTTGGCATTGAGGTAGCCGGCCAGCGCGTGGATGCTCTCGCCCAGCGCCTGCTGGGCCGCCCGGTAGGGCCCCACCCAATTCAGCACCAGCGCCAGCAGGCCGTACCAGGCGGCGCCCGCGGCCAGAGCCAGCGTGTGGGTCAGTACCAGTGCCGGCCGCGCCGCCGGGTGGGCCAGCGTGAGTACCAGCGCCAGGATCCCGGCCGTACCCACGGCCCCAGCGCGGGCCCCCCACACCAGCAGCATGCTCAGCCCGAAGCTGAGGATGGCCACCTCCAGCCCCAGCAACCAGCGCACCGGGGCTTCGTAGCCATCGGAATAGATCTCGCCGCTATAGGTTCCGCGCCCGATCTTAGCGATTTCGGCGATAGTGGCGCGCAGTGACGCGGTAAAGATGAAGTCGGCAAGCGGGTCGAG
>JANPOR010000536.1:0-3431 GCA_031428075.1 Hymenobacter sp.
CGCCTGGGGGATGCTGGAGCGGTTGTCTTCCACCAGGTAATCCTTACAGCCCGCTGCTGTCAGCAGCAAGCCCGTACACAGGGCCGTTTTGGCAAGTAATTTTAGGTTCAAGAACATATAAAAAGCGCTAAGAATTTAGAAGGAAACGTTGAGCCCGGCCGTGAACACGTGGGCTTTGGGGTAGTCGAAGAACTGAATCCCCTGAGAGAAAGGGTTGTTGGCAAAAGTCGACGTCTCCGGGTCGTAACCCTCCTTGTATTTGGTTATTAGGAAGAAGTTCTGGGTCGACAGGTACACCCGCAGGCGGGAGAGCTTGAGCGATTCGGTCAAGGCGGTTGGGAAGTTGTAGCCCAGCACCAGGTTGCGGCCCCGGAGGAAGGAGGCGTCCTTTACCTTGTAAGAATCAATGCCCGTGTCGTAGCGCACGTACGACGGCCGCACCTGGGCGATGTACGTGTCTTGGTGCTCGGGCGTCCAGGCATCGTTTAGGGCGGTGGTGTAGCTGTTGGCCTGCCCGGTGCGGTCCAGAGACGAGTGTTCGATCAGGTTCATCACGCTGTTGCCATAGGTGAACTGCACGTCCACCAGCAAATCGAGGCCCTTGTAGCGTAACGTGTTGCTGAATGTGCCGAAGCCGGTCGGGATGTTCTTGCCCAGAATCACCCGGTCCAGGTCGTTGATTTGCCCGTCGCCGTTCTGGTCCTTAAACTTCAAGTCGCCCGGCAGGCGGCCGTATTTACGGGCTTCGTCAGCCTCGGCCGTGCTCCAAGTGCCCAACCGCTCCCGGCCGAAGAATGAGCCGACCGGCTCCCCTACGCGCAACACGTTGGTTTCGTTGAGGAAGTTGGGGCCCGGGTAGATGTCATCTCCGGCATCGCCCAGCGCCAGCACGCGGTTTTTGAGGAAGGAGATGTTGAACGTGGTGGACCAGGTGAAATCCGAGGTTTGCACGTTCACCGTGTTCAGGCTCAGTTCCAGGCCCTGGTTGCGAATGCTGCCAATGTTCTTCGTGATGCTACCGTAGCCGCTCGACCGCGGCACGGGCGCATTTAACAACAAGTCGGTGGTGGTGCGCTGGTAGACGTCCGCTTCAAAGCTCACGCGGTTTTGCCATAGGCCCACGTTCAGGCCCAAGTCGTACTGGCCGGCCCGTTCCCACTGCAGCGCGGGGTTGCCCAGCGTGCCAATGGTTTGGCCCGCAATTCGCGTACCGTTGATGATGTAGGAGTTATCGTCGAGCCGGCTCTGCGATTGGTAGTTGCCAAAGTTACTGTTGCCCGTTTGGCCGTAGCCAAAGCGCAGCTTCAAATCAGAAATTATCGAGTTGTCGCGCAAAAAGTCTTCCTGCGAGACCCGCCAGGCCACGGCAGCCGAGGGAAAGACGCCGTACTTGTGGTCGGAGCCGAAGCGGGACGACCCGTCGCGCCGGCCGGTCACGGTCAGCAAGTAGCGGTCCTTGTAGCCGTAGTTGGCCCGGGCAAAAAACGAGAGAAAGCGGTTGGAGTTGAACCCTGAGGTGGGGGGCTGGGGCGTGGCTCCCGTGCCCAGGTTGTTGTAGCCGTAAAAATTGTCGACTAGGTCTTGGGTTTCAGCGTAGTTGGCCAGGCCCTGGAAGCGCTGGGCGTCCACGCCCACCACCACGTTCAGCGAATGCACTGCGTTGAACGTCTTGGCGTAGGTCAGGTAGTTCTGCCATTGCACGCTGGTGCTGTTGTAGTTGCCGATGCTGGCCAAGTTGCGGCCCCCGGCGCGCAACTGAATCAGGTTGCTGGCAAAGGAAGGGTTTAGCTCGGACCGGATGTTGGTCCCCAGCACGGTACGGAAGTCCAGCCCCGGCAGGAAGTTGACGTTGGCGTAAACGTTGCCCGAAAACACTTGGGTGCGGGTCAGCTCCAGGTCCTCGCGGGCAATGGCCACCGGGTTGTCGCCGCCTTCCATGTCGGGATAGTCCTGGCGCTTGCCGTAGACTCCGTTGGGGTACTGAATGGGCACGATGGAAATCATCTCAATCAGCATCCGCGGGATGTTGTTGCCCCCCGTAAAGCGGTTGCCCAGTCGGTCCTCGACGTTGGAATAACTGAGGGTCGACCCGATTTTCAGGTACTTCTTCACTTGGTTGTCTACTACCAAGCGCGCAGAATAGCGCTTCTGAAAGGTGTTGTCGATGATGCCGTTGGCGTTGGTGTAGTTCAGGAACAGGCCGTAGGTCATCTGGTCGCCGCCGCCCGAAAACGACAGGTTGTGGCTCTGGGCCGTGGCCCGGTGAATCGTCGCGCCTTGCCAATCCACGTCGTAGAGCGGGTTAAGCTGCTCGTCGAACAGGCGCTTAGGATCGTTGGGGTTGGCCAGGGCCCGCCGCTTGATGCGCGGGTCTTTATCGGCGTATTTGCCGGCGGCCCAGCCGGTGGGGTCGTACTTCTGCACGTTTTGGTACGCCAGGTCCTCGGTGGCCAAAAATTCGCGGGCATTAAGCACGCTCTGCTTGCGCGCCAGCGTATTGATGCTCACGTAGCTATCGTAGCTAATTTGGCTGCCCTTACGGCCGCGCTTGGTCGTCACCAGTACCACACCGGCACTACCCTGGGCCCCGTAGATGGCCGAGGCCGAGGCGTCCTTAAGCACCTCGATGCTCTCGATGTCGTTGGGGTTGAGCGTCGTGATGCCGGCCGTCCAAAACACGCCGTCCACCACGTACAGTGGGTCGTTGCCGGCCAAGATGGACGAATAGCCCCGCACGCGGATGACCGGGGCGCTGCCGGGCTGCCCCGAGTTCAGGGCAACGTCGACACCCGCCACCTTGCCTTGCAGCGATTGCGCCACGTTCACCACGGGCCGCTCCACAATCTCGCTGGCTTTCACGCTGCCTACGGCCCCGGTCAGGTCGGAGCGCCGCTGGGTGCCGTAGCCCACCACCACTACTTCGTCGAGCTTCTGGTTATCAACCATTAGCTGCACCTTGAGCGTGGTGCGGCCGTCAAGCGCGATTTCCTGGGCCACGTAGCCCACCGAAGAAACAACCAGTGTTTCGTTACCGGTGGGCACGGTCAGCGTAAAGTTGCCCTCGGCGTCGGTGCTGGCGCCCACGGTGGTGTTGCCCTTCACTACCACCGTGGCCCCGGGCAGTGGGCTGCCTCTGTCGTCGATTACCTGGCCCTGCACCACGGCGTTGGCACGGTGGGGGGCGGAGACCCCCGCGCCGGTGGCCGCGGCCAGCCGGGGGGGGAGCGCCACCGTGGCCCCCAATACGAGCAACGATGCGTAGCACCAGTTACTGATTGATAAAAAAGTGCGCATAGGAAAGGGGTGAGAGTGTGGAAAGGAAGGCCAACTGGGAAAAGCTGACTAGAAAAGCTGAAGTGGAGTCGTATGCTATTCGTTTTTAAGCCCGAGCAACCGATTGCGCAGGATGCTTAAATGTTTAAGCAAAATCG
>JANPOR010000537.1:0-8538 GCA_031428075.1 Hymenobacter sp.
GCTCACGGCCAGCACGTGGTCGGGCTCCAGAGCGTGCCCCAGGCCGGCGACGGACGCAAATACGACGGGCAGCAGGCTTTCCATGCCGAAATTGCGGGAGGGGTGAGGCGGCAAGATAGAGGCGGTTAGCTTGAATCCGGGGCCCGGTGGGCCGTCTTTTCAGCGAGCGGTGCGGCATCGTTGCGGGAATTGGTTGGGAAAAGATGGGTCTTGAGTCCCTGAGAATTGCCGTACCGCCGGTTCCGCGCCGGATCCCAGGCCTCTCTGGAATCCTTCTAAATTTCTCCCAGTTAGAAACTATCCGGGGCCCGGAGCGGTAGTGCTTCTTATGAGACGCTTTGCCGCCTTTTTTTTAAGCTTGCTAATGCTTCTGGGCAGCTGCGTGCCCGAAAACGACTTGGGCGAGTTGGCCAAGCTGCCTGAGTTGGTGAAGCACTACCGGTTCCACCACTCGGTGGCTGGTGGTGGCCTCACGCTGGGCGAGTTTCTGGTCGAGCACTACGGGTCGGGCACCAAGGAGCATTTCGGCTGCACGTTCTCGGTTCGGCACCAGCAAGACCACCAAGGCCTGCCGCTGCACGGCCGCCACGGCGGCGATGCGGCGGCGTTTCTGGTGGCCAGCGGTTCGCGGCTGGGCTGGATCCGCCGCGTGGCCCGGCCCGTGCCAGGGCCCCAAAGCACCTGGGCAGTGCTCTATCAATTCCAGCCTAGCGCCTCGCTGCTGCAACCGCCCCGAGCGTAAGCCAATAACCGCCTCCGGGGGTAGTACGCCCTCACCGAACCGCTTGTCTGGCGTTGCGCCGAGTGGTTTGGACCCTGGTTTATTGGTTTGAACATCATTGGTTTGGAAGTAGCGTGGGCCCTGCGGGTCTGCGTAGGACGATTTCAACAGGAATCGTTCCACTCGCAGACGCGCAGCGTCGTGCTACTTGCTGGCCTCCCTTTATCTTATGCTTTCCCAAATCATTGCGGCCAGTATCCGCAACAAGTTGCTTGTGGCCCTGCTTGTGGCGGGGCTCGTGGCCTGGGGTGGTTTTGCGGCGCGCACGCTGCCGCTCGACGCCATCCCCGACGTTACGAATAACCAAGTCCAGGTCATCACCCAGGCCCCGGCGCTGGCCGCGCAGGAGGTGGAGCAGCTGCTCACCATTCCGCTCGAGTTGCAGCTGCGCACCACGCCGGGCGTAACGGAAATCCGTTCCATCTCGCGCTTCGGACTATCGGTGATTACCGTCGTATTTGCCGACGGTATCGATACCTACCGCACCCGGCAGCTAGTGGGCGAGAAGCTGAGCACCACACAAGTAGGGGCCGGACTGGGCACGCCCACGATGGCCCCCATCACCACCGGCCTGGGCGAAATTTTCCAGTACAGCATCCGCGTGAAGCCCGGCTACGAGCGCAAGTTTTCGCTCAGCCAGCTGCGCGACGTGCAGGACTGGCTCGTGAAGCGCCAGCTGGCCGGCGTGCCCGGCGTGGTGGACGTGAGCAGCTTCGGCGGCTACGTGCGGCAGTACGAGGTGAGCGTAGACCCCGAGCGCCTGGCGGCGGCCGGGGCCACCGTGCCCGAGCAGTTCGCGGCCGTGCAGAACAACAACGCCAACACCGGCGGCTCGTACTTGGAGCGGGGCCCCAACGCCTACTTCATCCGGGGCGAGGGCCGGGCCACGTCGCTGGCCGATTTGGGCAGCATCGTGGTGAAGCAGGCCGCCACCAACACGCCGCTGCTGGTGCGCGACGTAGCCACCGTGCGCTTCGGCCACGCCGTGCGCTACGGGGCCATGACGCGCAACGGCCGGGGCGAAACCGTGGGTGGCATCGTGCTGATGCTCAAGGGTGCCAGCTCCGAAGCTACCATCAAGGGCGTGAAGGCGCGGGTGGCCGAAATCCAGCAGACGCTGCCGGCGGGCCTCGAAATCCTGCCCTTTCTCGACCGCACCAAGCTCATCGACAAGGCCATCGCCACGGTGAGCCACAACTTGATTGAGGGCGGCGTGATTGTGCTGGTGGTGCTGCTGCTGCTGCTCGGCAACTGGCGCGCCGGGCTGGTGGTGGCTAGCATGATTCCGCTCTGTATGCTGTTTGCGCTGGGCATGATGCGCACCTTCGGCGTGTCGGCCAACCTGATGAGCCTGGGGGCCCTGGATTTCGGGTTGATTGTGGACGGGGCCGTGATTATCGTCGAGGCCATGATTTTTCACCTCGTGCGCCAGCGCGCCGCCGCGGCCCACGAAACCATGGACGCCATCACCGAAGCCGTGTCCACTCGGCTCATGCGCTCGGCGCTGTTCGGGCAGCTCATTATTCTGATTGTGTACGGACCCATTCTGTCACTCACCGGCATTGCGGGCAAGATGTTTCGGCCGATGGCGCTCACCGTGAGCTTCGCCATCATGGGGGCCATGCTGCTGTGCGTCACCTACGTACCGGCCGTGTCGGCCTGGGCTCTGCGCAAAGACGTGAAGGAAAAAGGTACCACCGCCGACCGCATCATGCGGTTCATGCAGCGCGGCTACAACCCCCTGATTTTGGGGGCGCTGCGGATGCGGCCCCTGGTGGTGGTCGTGGCCGTGGCGCTGCTGGCGCTGGGCGGCTTTGTGTTTTCGCGGATGGGCGGCGAGTTTATTCCGCAACTCGACGAGGGCGACTTTGCGCTGAACGTGACGCTCTCGCCCGGTTCGTCGCTGGCCCAGAGCATCGCCACTACCTCGCGGGTGCAGCAGATTTTGATGCGGAAATTCCCGGAGGTGGTGCAGGTGGTGGGCAAAATTGGCACCTCCGAAATCCCCACCGATCCCATGTCGTTCGAGGACAGCGACCAGATAGTCATTCTGAAAGACCGCGCCTCCTGGACCTCGGCCGGCTCGCGCGAGGAGCTAGCTAATAAGATGCAAGCGGCCCTGATCGACGTGCCCGGCGTGACAATGGAGTTCCAGCAGCCCATCCAGATGCGTTTCAACGAGCTGATTTCGGGCGTGAAATCCGACATCAGTATCAAGATTTATGGCGACGACTTGGCCGTTTTATTTGAAAAAGCCAACGAGGCGGCGGCCCTCATCCGGCCCCTGGCCGGTGTGGGCGACCTGAAGGTGGAACAGATTGCCGAGCTGCCGCAGCTGCGCGTGCGTTACAACCGCGAGAAGCTAGCCGAGTACGGCCTGAACGTGGCCGACCTCAACATGCTGCTGCGCACCTCGTTTGCGGGCGACGTGGCCGGCGACGTGTACGAGGGCGAGCGGCGCTACGACCTAGTGGTGCGCCTCGATTCGGCCCACCGCCGCAGCCTGGCCAACGTGCAGGACCTGTTTGTGGACGCCCCCGGCGGCCGCAAGGTGCCCCTGAACGAAGTGGCCCAGGTGAGCTACGAAAACGCTCCCGTGCAGGTGAGCCGCGACGACGCGCACCGACGCATCAACATCGGCGTGAACGTGCGCAACCGCGACGTGCAGAGTCTAGTGCAGGACATTCAGCAAAAGCTGCGCACCGGCCTGCGCCTGCCGCCGGGCTACTCCCTCAAGTACGGCGGGCAGTTCGAGAACCTGGAGCAGGCCAAGAGCCGCCTGGTGATTGCGGTGCCCACGGCCCTAGCCTTGATTTTCATGCTGTTGTACCTCTCGTTTCGGTCGGTAAAGCAGGCGCTGCTGATTTTTACGGGTATTCCGCTGGCGGCCATCGGGGGCGTGCTAGCGCTGTGGCTGCGCGGAATGCCGTTCAGCATTTCGGCCGGCGTGGGCTTCATTGCGTTGTTTGGGGTGGCCGTTTTGAACGGTATCGTGCTGGTGGCCAGTTTGAACGAGCTGGCTGCCGAAGGCGTGGCGAAGGTGCGCGAGCGGGTGCTGCGGGCCACGGCCGAGCGGTTCCGGCCGGTGCTGCTCACGGCATCGGTGGCCTCGTTGGGCTTTTTGCCAATGGCGCTGAGTACGTCGGCCGGCGCGGAGGTGCAGAAGCCGCTGGCCACGGTGGTCATCGGGGGCCTGCTCTCGGCCACGCTGCTCACGCTGCTGGTGCTGCCGGTCCTCTACACGCTCTTCACGAAAGACGGCGAGCCCAACCCCGTCGATGCCGCCCGCGCTGCCGACGAAGCCAAAGCCGCCGCTGAAACCGGCGGCGCACCCGTGGCCAAGCCCGTGGCAGCCGCGTTGGCGCTGCTGTTGCTAGCAGCCGGGGCCCTGCTGTCTGGCCGCGTCCAGGCCCAAACCACGCTCGGTTCTACGGCCGGGGCCCCCACTGCCGGGGGGGGGTCGCTGGAGCAGGCCTTGCAAGCTGGCCTGGGTCAGAACTTGTCGCTGCAAACCGTGGCTCTGCAAACCGCGCAGCAGCGGGCCCTGGTGCGCACTGGGCTTGAGCTGCCGCGCACGATTGTCGACCTTCAGTACGGCCAGATTTCGGGTCCGCTCACCGACCACACCTTCAACGTGATTCAGCAGGCCGCCTTTCCCGGCGTGTACGCGGCCCAACGCCGGCTGCTGGAAAGCCAAAGCCTCAATGGTGCGCAACAGATGCGCCTGGCCCGGCGCAACCTGAGCCAGGCCATCCGCGGCAATTATTACCAAATACTGGTTAGCTACCGCCGGGTGGCTCTGCTGCGGCGGCAGGACAGCCTGTACCGCCGCGCCGCCCGCGCCGCCCGCATCCGCTACCAGGTGGGCGAAACCAACCGCTTGGCCCAGGTGGCGGCCGAGGCCCGCGCCCGAGAGCTGGAAAACCGCCTGCTCACCGTGCGCTCCGACTTGGACGTGCAGCGCCAGCAGCTGGGCCAGCTGTTGGGCCAGGACGGCCCCGCCGCCGTGGACAGCACCGCTGCCTTCGTGGCCCCGCTGCTGCCCGCCGATACGGCTGCCCTTTCGCCAGAGAGTAACCCCACGCTGGGCCTGTTGCGCCAGCAGGTGGCCGTGAGCCAGCAGCAAACGCGGGTGGAGCAGCTGCGCCGCCTACCCGACCTGCGGGCCGGCTATTTCCAGCAGAGCATCCGGCCAGAATACAGCCGGCTGCAAGTGGGTCAGGTGGGCCTGGCGCTCCCGCTGCTGGGGGCCGGCCGGGCCCGCGTGGCGGCGGCCCGCGTGGGCGAGCAAGTGGCTGCCAGCCAGTTGGCCTACGTCAGCCGCCAGCTCGGCACCCAGGTTCGTACGCTGCGCCAGCAGCTGCGCCGGGCCCGGGCCGCCCTCGACTACTACCAGCAAACCGCCTTGCCCCAGGCCCGGCTTATCCTCGACACGGCCGAAAAAACCTTCCGTGCCGGCGATATTGAGTACGTTGAGTACGTGGTAAACACCGAGCCCGCCTGGCAAATCCAGGGGAACTACCTCGACCAGGTGCAGCGGTACGACGAGTTGGTATTCAGCCTGCAAGCCCTGGCGGGGGCCGGGGAGTAAGGCCCCAGTTGGGGTAATAGGAATATAAAACGTTATGCCCATCTGGCATCCGCGTGGCCGAAGCATCTTTCCCGCTGACTATATCATTGAATACTGCCGCAGTAGAGATGCTTCGGCAGGCTTAGCACGACGGCCTGATTACAGAAATCAAGCACCACCTGCGTTAACATTATCACGCATCCAACCCATGAAATTCTTCTCCAACATCCTGTTCTTCGTGGCCCTGGCCACCCTAGCCGCCTGCTCAGGTAACAAATCCGACACGGCCGCCGCTGCCCCGCTGCCCGCTGCCAACGCTCCCGCTGCTTCCGCCGACCCGAACTTGGTGACCCTCACCGCCGCCCAGCAAAAAGCGGCGGGTATTGAAACCGGCGGTTTTCAGTGGCAAAATATGACCACCGACGTAACGGCCACCGGCACTATTGAGGTGCCGCCCCAAAACCGGGCGTCCATCAGCGCCATCATGGGCGGCTACGTGGAGCGGGTGAACGTGCTGCCTGGCCAGCCCGTGCGGGCCGGGACCGTGGTAGCCGTGCTGCGCCACCCCGACTACCTTAAACTTCAGCAAGACTACCTGCAAAGCCGGGCCCGCGTCACTTTCCTGGGCGAGGAGCTGCGCCGCCAGCAGGTGCTCGACGCTGAGGACGTGGGGGCCCGCCGTAAGCTGGAGCAGGCCCGCGCTGACTACGCCAGCGAGCAGGCCGCTACCCAGGCCCTGGCCGCCCAGGTGCGGATGCTGGGCCTGTCGGTGGCCCGCCTGAACGGCGGCCACATCGCGGCCAGCGTGCCCGTGACCACGCCCGTGGGCGGTACCGTGAAGGCCGTCAACATCAACCCAGGCCAGTACGTGGCCCCCGAAACTGTGCTGGTGGAAGTGACGAACCGTAACGACTTGCACCTGGAGCTGAAGGTGTTCGAGAAAGACATTGCCAAGGTGCGGGTGGGCCAGCGCATCCTGTTTACAGTGCAGAACAGCGGCCGGAATGACCAGCTCGTGGCCCGCGTATTTCTGGTGGGCAAGGCGTTTGACGATGACGCCCGCACGGTACGCGTCCACGCTCACCTCGAACCCGAGCGCAACGACCTGCTGCCGGGCCAGTACGTGGCGGCCCGCATCCAGACTGGCGGGGCTGCCCAGCGCACCCTGCCCGAAAACGCGTTGGTGCAGGCGGGCCCCGTGAGCTACGCCTTCGTGCGCGCGCAGGTGGCCACGGATGGCCGCGCCACGTTTCGCCGTGTGCGGGTGCGCACGGGGGCCTCGGCCGGCGGCCAGGTGGCCCTCACGCCCCTCGACCCCATCGCTGATACCACGCAGCTAGTGCGCAAAGGCGGGTATTTTCTGGGCGCGGAGCTAGGGAAAGGGCAGGGCGGCGAATAGCGCGGGCGTTGCGGAGGCGTGCGTTGGGATGTGGCCACCCGCTCATCGACCCGTGCGAATCCGCATCGGCCACGCTGCTTTGCTACCGCCGCACCCGCGCTGCCCAGTTGGGGTCGTAGCCGGTGCCGCCGAACAGGTACAGCATCAGGGCCCGCGAGTAGCGGAACACCAGCGGCGTGGCCACGAGCGTGAGGGCGGCCACCACAGCCACGTACACCCACGTGTCCGGGTCGCCGGCTAGGTAGTACAATCCGATGCCCACCGCGAAGAAAATGCCCACTGCGAAGCCAAAGCTCATGTACATGGCCCCGAAATAAAATCCTGGCTCGGGCTCGAAGCTCTGCCCGCACACGGGGCAAGCGGCCGGCATATCGGTGAACTCGGTGAGGTTGGTGGCGGGGTGCGTGAAGAGGTGACCTTCGTGGCAGCGCGGGCAGCGCAGCGCCAGCAGGGCCAGGGAGGAAGACGTAATAGGAGCTGGTTCCATATCAGAGGGAGAAGGTGCAAAAGTAGAGCGGGACCCCGGCGATGCGGCCGCGTCAGCACCGGGGCGGTAAGTTTGGGCATGATGACGCTTTCCATCCCGCCCATTCGCACCGGCCTGCTGGCTTACGGCATGTCGGGCAAGGTGTTTCACGCGCCCTTCCTCGCCGCTCACCCCGGGTTCAACTTGCAAGCCGGAGTCGAGCGGCACGAAATCCGCATGGCCCGCGACTACCCCGGCGTTCGCAGCTACCGCAGTATGGCCGAATTGCTGGCCGACGACGCCCTCGAACTGGTGGTTGTGAACGCGCCCAATGGCCTCCACGTCGAGTTGGCTCGCCAGGCTCTGCAAGCCGGTAAGCACGTGCTGCTCGAAAAGCCCGTGGCCAGTACGGCCGCCGAGTGGCACGCGCTGGGGGCCCTGGCCCGCCAGCAAAACCGCCACCTACTCGCCTACCAGAATCGCCGCTACGACACCGATTTCGGGGCCGTGCGTCGGGTGGTGGAAAGTGGCCAGCTGGGCCAGCTCATCGAAGTTCATTTTCGCTTCGACCGCTATAAAATGGCCCTGAATACCAAAGCATTTAAAGAGGAGCCCGGGCCCGCCGTAGGCCTGGCCTATGACTTGGGACCCCACCTTATCGACCAGTCCGTCAGCCTGTTTGGCCGGCCGCTGGCGGTGAATAAGGTGCAGGGTCACTTCCGCCCCGGCTCGCACGTCGACGACTTTTTTAGCTTTCATCTGCGCTACCCCGCCGGTCTCAACGTGTGGCTGACCGCCGGATTGCTCGTAGCGGCTCCCGGCCCGGCCTACGTGTTGCACGGCACCCAAGGCAGCTATCAAAAAGGCCGCACCGACCCCCAGGAGGCCCAGTTGCTGGCAGGCATGGGCCCCACCGACTCTGCTTACGGCCGCGAGCAATCCGGTCAGGAAGGCCGTCTCACCCTGGCCGGCCCCGACGGTCCCCAACCCGCCCGGCCCGACCCGGCCGCGCCAAGAAGCTACCTGGCGCTGTTTGAAGCGGTGTTTCAAACCATTCGCCACGGCCAAGCCTACCCGGTTCGCGACGAGCAAGTCGCCTGGCAGTTGGAAATACTAGAGCAGCCCGCAGCGTAGTCTCGTGCCTAATATTTTAGCATGCGTTGAGCAGCGATGCATAATGAATTTTACTGCTGATAATACGTTGGTTCGAGTGTTCTTCACATCATGTATATGTTAATGTCCAGTAGACCTTATTCGTTAATTTTAAAATATTTATACAATAATTAATTAACATAACTTATGAATAATTATCAAGTTGAAAC
>JANPOR010000538.1:0-7106 GCA_031428075.1 Hymenobacter sp.
GCACCCGCGACCTGCTGAAGGATGCCATCCGGGCCGCGGCCGAGTAGATAACCGAACAGGATGCCAAAAACTGGTTTGACCATTGCGGATACCAAGTACACTGAAGCAGGATTTACTTTAGTAACTGATATTACGAAGTAAGTCGAGCGAGTTGATGGTACCTGGCTTTCAGCCCCACGGCGTAGAGAGGCGCTTTGAGGCGAAAATGCCCCAGACCATGTTTGAGTTTAAGGCCTTCGCGCTTGCTATAGGCCAGCAGAGCGGCAAAGAAACGAGTAGTTTGCGTAGTGGACGCTTTGGTGGAGGATTTGCCCACGGACACATTCTGTTTGAGGGGCTTATGGTATTCCTTCACTTTTCATCTTCTGTGATAGATTGCAGTGAGTCGGATTTGCGTCAAGGCGGTGTCGCTGCTAACCAGGTATAACATCCCCTGGCTACTATTTTAATTACTAGATACTTGTTTAGCCACGAGCACCGCCTCTTTAACGGCGCGTAAGTAAACCCATAAGGACTGCTTATCGGGAAAAGCCAGTTTCTGCACGGCTTAAAACTGGCCCGCCGCCCGCGCTTCGGCGTTCAGGACTACGGTGCGGCTGCTTTCCAGGGGGTTGTCAAACAAACAGGGCAGAACCTCCGACTCAGGAGCGCAGATGCTTGCTTTCCGAGTATAATAGCTTGTTAAGCAATCAAATATTTGATATAGTGGCGTGATTTATAGTGTAAATGTTCGTTTTCGCTACCGTCCTTCGATTGGGTTAAGGGGCGTGTAAGACTATCATTTTTCGCTACTCTTACGACGCATTTGGGCCTTATCAGCAGCATTCAGACCACTTGGCTTCCGAGTCGGAGGTTTTCCCCTATTTGTTTATCAACACCCAAAGACCAAAAAATCCCCGCGAGCCCCACCTAGCAGGGTGTATTCGCGGGGATTTTATCGTCGTTAAGCGGCCAAAATATTCGGCCGGCAGCTGTCCGCCGGAAGCGCTTAATTAACGTCGCGGGTGGTCTCGAACAGAAACCAAGCCCGGCGCTCGGCCTCGTCGATGTGCGCTTCCAGTAGGCTGGCCGTAGCTACATCGTTGATATCCTCGGCGATTTGGTGCGTTTCGCGCATGTGGTGGGCGAGGCTGCGGTTTTCGTTGAGCAGGTCCACGAGCATGTCCTTGGGGTTCTCGTACACATCGTCGTTGTCTTTGACGCGCTGCTTACGGCCAATTTCGCCGATGGAGTGTACGGTGGGAAAGCCTAATTTGCGCACCCGCTCTGCCGTGGGGTCGATGATGGCAAAAATCTGGTCGGCCTGCTCGTCGAGCAGCAGGTGGTAGTCGCGGAAGTGCCGGCCGTTCATGTGCCAGTGGTAATTCTTGGTTTTTACGTACAGCGCGAATAGGTCGGAAACCAGCACGTTGAGGCTATCGCTAAGCTTGGCACGGCCCGTCTCGGCTAGGTCGGACGGGGTGCGCAGCAGTTGAACTTGGGAAGTTGCGGCCATGAGACAAGGGGGAAAGTGAAGGAAGAGATAAAAGAGAGGCAAAGTATTTGGCTAAGCTATTATCGGCCAGACTACTGCATTTGCACCCGGAACTGCCACACATGCTTGTCGAGCTCGTAGCTCAGGTCCTGCAGCTTGTTGGAGGTGACTTCGTCCACTTTGCTCATGCGCTCGATGCGCTGGCGCACCCGCTTGGCCACGGTCGTGATGCGCTCGGTCATTAGGATGAGCACTTGCTTGTCGGAGAGGTAGCCGCCGGGAAATTCGCCTAGGTTGGCGGTGGCCGCTATTACGCCGGTGCGGCCGTCTACGGGGTTGCCCACTTGCAGAATTCGCTCGGCCAGCAGGTCGGCATATTTACGGTATTCGTCGGCGTTATCCTGGAGCTTCTCGTGTATCGGCAGGTACAGGGGCCCGCGCAGGTTCCAATGGCTCTGCTTAGAGTCGTGAAACAGCTCCAGCAGCTCCACGACAGTGGCCTGTAAATCGTCGGTGATGGGCTTGCGCTTGTCGACTTCCACGGGAATCAGCGGGTCAGCAGCCGGGTTGCGGTAATCAAGTTTACCGTTCGGATCGGCCGGCGCGGTGGGGGCGTTGTTGGGGGCGGTGGCGCTGGTGGCGCTGGTGGCGGCCGGAGCGTCCGACTTGGCTGTACGCCGGGACTGAGCCTGAGCGTGTGGGGCCGCCGCAGCCAGCAAAACCAGAGCAGCAAAAACGAAGTGAATTTTCATAGGAGTTAGGAAGTAATTAGGAAGGATTTACCACTGGGGCGATTTGTTATGAGAGCCCCAAGGCTTGAAATGGAACAAATTCCTTTACGGGCTCATTGATTGGGCTACCTGTCTCAACACCTTAAGATTGCCTTAAAAAGAAGACCCGAACCGGCGTGGCTGCGTTTAAATGGCCTACTCACCGTTTAAAGCCCCATGTCTGCGTCGGCCACGACCTGCCGCCCGGCACGTAGCTGTTTACCCGTTAACCATTTTAGTTTTGTTCATGCGCATCCTGCTGATTGAGGACGAGCCCGGCATTGCCCGGTTTGTGAAGCAGGGGTTGGAGGAAGAATCCTTCGTCGTTGACGTGGCCGACACCGGCCCGGCCGGCCTGGCGCAGGCCCTGGTCCAGCCCTACGGCCTGCTGCTGGTGGACTGGATACTGCCCGGCCTGACCGGGCTGGAGGTGTGCCGGCAGTTGCGTGCCCAGCAACACATTACACCTCTGATATTTTTGACGGCCAAAGACACCGTGGCCGACACCATCGAGGGCCTGCAGGCCGGGGCCAACGACTACATCAAGAAGCCCTTTCACTTCGAAGAACTGCTCGAACGCATCCGGGTGCAGCTGCGCCCCGCGGCCGGACCCGCCGAGCGCTTTTCGCTCGGGCCCATTGTACTGGACGTGGGTACCCATCGGGTGCACAAGCACGACGAGGAGGTCGTGCTCACCCAGAAAGAGTTCGCGCTGCTCGAGTACCTGCTGCGGCACAAAGGCCAAGTGTGCTACCGCCAGCGCATCATTGAGCAGGTGTGGGATATTCACTTTGAGTACAACACCGGCGTGATTGACGTATACATGAACGCGCTGCGCAAAAAGCTCACCCTCACTAAGGACGACGACTGCCTGCAAACCATCCGCGGTATTGGCTATGTCGCCCGCGATTAACCATCGATGAGTCTCACTTTCAAAAACCACATCGCGCTGCACTACGTGCTGGCCACCGCCGCGCTGGTGGTCGTGGTTTACCTCGTGGTGTTCGGGGTAGTGCAGCACCAAGTGTACCGTGACCTGGACACTAGCTTGCGCTACGAAGCAGCCAAGCACTTGAAAGAAATCTCCATCGTGGGAGCAGACATCCGCTTTTCCCACATGGGGGAGTGGAAGGAGCGCGAATACCGCGAGGTGCAAGTGGACCCCGTGTTTATTCAAGTAACCGACCTGCGCGGCCGGCTGATGGACCGTTCCCCCAATTTAAAGGCCGACCAGCTCGTGGTAGATGCTACCGCCAGTGGGCGCATCCCCCTGAATTCCACGCTACGTGGCAAGGCCATTCGGCAGGTCCGGGTACCCATCGTGCAGGGCGGGGCGCCGGTGGGTTACCTGCTGGCGGCCATCTCTTCGGAGGTGGCGCAAGATGGCCTCGACAGCCTTCGGGAGGTGCTGCTACTTTCCTTTCCCGTGGTGCTGCTGGTGCTTTTCGGCAGCGCGCGCCTGCTGGCCGGGCGCAGCATTGCCCCGATTGCACAGATTACGGCCTCCACCAACCGCATCACCCGCGACAACCTGGCCGAACGCATCGCCCGGCCGGCCCGGCCCAACGAGCTGCACACGCTGGCCAGTGCCATCAACGGGCTGCTGCAGCGCATCGAGCTGGCCATGGCCCGCGAAAAACAGTTCACGGCCGACGCCTCCCACGAGCTACGCACCCCGCTCGCGGTGCTAAAGGGTACGTTGGAGGTCCTTATTCGGAGGCCACGCACCAGCGCCGAGTACGTGGAGCACATTACGCTGGGCATCCGCGAAATTGACCGTTTGAGTAAACTGGTCAACCAGTTGTTGCTGCTGGCCCGCTTCGAGGACCACGCCCCGAGCCCCACCCGGCAGGAGGTAGCGGTGGTAAGCAGCGTGCACGAGGTGCTGTATCGCCAGCGCGAGAACCTCAACGCCAAACGCATCCGTGTGGACGTAGCCGACACGGCAACGCCGCCTATCACCTCGAACCCGTACTTGGTGGATTTAGTCCTGGACAACGTGCTCAGCAACGCCGTCAAGTATTCGCCCGAGGGGTCTGCCATCACCGTGGGCCTAGCCCGCGCCGGCAGCCGGCTGGCGTGTACCATCGCCGACCGGGGCATGGGCATCCGCGCCGAGGAGCTAGACCGGATTTTTGACCCGTTCTACCGGTCCGACGCGCTGGCGCACAAGGATATTGGCGGCAACGGACTGGGGCTTTCCATCGTGGCCAAAGCCTGCGCCTTACTGGCCATTGAGCTGGAGGTGGCGAGCGAAGTGGGCCAGGGCACCACGTTCACGCTGCATTTTCCCATCGACGGACCAGCAGTACGCTACTAGTAAACAGACTTGTTCCCAAACAGTACTCTTGGGAATTCTTGATGTGAGTACGATTACAGATGACCGGCGAATGCGGGCACTGACAGAGTTGGATTTGGCCACTTTTTGCGCCTTAGCCGAGCCGTGCACGGCGGGCTGTCAAGTCGAAGCGGATGCGCGCTTTTCGGTGGAGCAGCCGCGTCAACGCCGGGCCGGTAGTAGGCGCAGAGACGTGCTGGCCAGCCCGAAACAGAGGTTATTGTTCATCCTGTTTTACCTGAAAACGTACCCGACATTCGACGTACTTGGAGTAACCTTTGGCTTGCCTCGCTCCAAAACCTGCGAACACGCCCATCGCCTGGCTCAGGCCCTGGAGCGTTGCTTGCGCATGCTGGGCGTGCTGCCGACGCGGGCCATCGGGTCGCTGGCCCAGATGCAGGCCCTCTTTGCCGACGTGCCAGTGCTGTTGCTCGACGCCACCGAACGCCCCTACCGCTAGGCGCACGCCGCCGTGGACCGGCCGGCCGACTACTCAGGTAAAATAAGGTCCACCTGTAAAAATGGGTATTGCTAAACAAATAGGGGAAACCTCCGACTCGGAAGCCGAGCAGCTCGAATGCTAGTGATAAGGTGCCAATGGACTGTAAAAGCAGCGAAAACTGATTGTATTACACGTCCCATTAGTCAGTCAAGAGACAATAGCGAGAACAAATGTTTACACCAGCTTCTGCCTCACTTTCTCATATTTATACTGTCAGTCAACATTTTAGGCTGAAGAAGAGTGCTATCGTACATTAGAGCCGGAGGTTTTCCCCTATTTGTTTAACAACACCCATATATATAATATTAAAATAAATTATAAGACAACTCTTTGGGATAAATTCGATTTTTAAGAGCCTGTTAAACTTTGCGGATAAGGTGTCGAATGTTGGACAGGAAGCTGGTTGCTTCAGCGGCGGCTGTTTCGCATTCGTAGCCGCGGCTCAAGCGCCGGTCCCCTGGTAACCAACGGATGCAGCGCTCGACCACCCCGCGGGGGCACGGGGGTACAGGCGACGCTGCCGGTCAGTTCGAAGGCTGTTTCCAGTCGCCAACCGCCGTGCTCCCGGGTCCACTGGGCCAGGGGCTGGCCGTCGTAGCCGGCGTCGGCCAGGACGAGGGCCAGGCGCTCAGATCTTTGCTGGGCCAACTTTTGCACGGCTGCCTCGCTGAGCGCCTACCGGGTAAAGGTATCGGTGGTGGTTACCGTTTCTTGAGGCGAGTCTAGGGTCATAGCGTAAACCAAGCGCTTGGCACTTAACTCCACAACAGTTACCACAGTACTGGTGTTGATGGTGAGGGTGCTGCCGCTATAAGTATAGCTGATCTTGCGGTTGTCGGGAACGCCATCCCGAGTGATGGTCAGGTAGCCGTCAGCCGCAAAAGTGAAGGTTTGGCCTATGCCTATTTGGGAGGTGGTAGTGACGCTGTTTCCCCCGTTTTTCGGGCTATACAGCGTCACTTGAACCGACCGCGTCCAGGTGCCAAGAAGAGAAGCCGGGGCGGGGGGATCGCCCGCTTTGGAACAGCTAGCGAAAAGAAAACCGCTGCCAACGAGGAGTATTATCATCTTCATGTGGCCAAGCTACACAGAACATTGGGTGTTGCTAAACAAATAGGGGGAAACCTCCGACTCGGAAGCCGAGCAGCTCGAATGCTAGTGATAAGGTGCCAATGGACTGTAAAAGCAGCGAAAACTGATTGTATTACACGTCCCATTAGTCAGTCAAGAGACAATAGCGAGAACAAATATTTACGCTAGCTTCTGCCCCACTTTCTCATATTTATACTGTCAGTCAACATTTTAGGCTGAAGAAGAGTGCTATCGTGCATTAGAGCCGGAGGTTTTCCCCTATTTGTTTAACAACACCCATCGTGCAGTCAGGAATATTTGCACTTTAATTGCTGAACAAGTTATCTGAATTAAGTTGGCATGTCTCCTATCCAGGTTGCTCGTTATCAAAGGTTGAGGCATGTTGTACAGAAATACGGACGCTTAAATAAATAAACAGTCCTAACAACCGCTGAATGCAGAATTTTAGCGCGTAGTTACTCCGTTTGGAAGCGACTCATTTAATTTCTGTACCAAATTTTTAACCGAGGCCAATAATTACCGCGGGCACGAAGGCGCTGAAATCGAAGCAAAATTCCGTACCTTCCCCTCATCTCGCGTAAGCCCATCCCACCGTGACGGGCAGGTTGCGAAGGACCCTGTTTTGGGAATTACCCTTGCGCGTCTCGGCTCATGGAAACGGCCTTTCAACAGCTCCTGCATTTCGACCAAAATGTATTGGCCGGTCTCTTGTTGCTCGCCTTTTACACGCTAGAATCCGTCGGATCCCGCGCGCCAACGCGCTCGTCCCGTACCTCGCACTTGCTGGCGAGCGTCGGGTTGCAGGTGGGGTACCTGGCGGTGAACGCCGCGTGCGCCGTGGCCGTGGTCGCCGGCTTTCAAGTTATTGAACAGCACCATCTCGGCTTGCTCAACCAGTGGGTGCTGCCATACCCCGTGAAGCTCGGCGTT
>JANPOR010000539.1:0-2707 GCA_031428075.1 Hymenobacter sp.
CAAGACCCCGAGCTGCGCAAGCTCTTCACGGGCCAGCCCGAGCACATCGTCAACCTCTTCCGTTTCCTGGCCGAGGAACTGCGCGAAATCATGGCCTCGCTGGGCTTCCGCACCGTGAACGAGATGGTGGGCCGCTCGCAATTCCTCAAACGCAAGGCCGGTGTAAGCCACTGGAAAGCCAAGCAGGTGGACCTGAGCGGCGTGCTTTACCCGGCCCCCAACCCAACCGGCGCCACCCTCTACAAGAGCGAAGACCAGAACCACGGCCTCGCCGACATCCTCGACTGGGAGCTGCTGGCCCGCGCCCAACCCGCGCTGGACCACCAGACGTTGGTGTTCGGCTCGTTCAACGTGCGCAACACCGACCGCACTATCGGCACACTCCTCTCCAACGAAATCACGAAGCGCTACCATGCCGCTGGCCTACCCGAGGGCACCATCCACTTCCGCTTCAAAGGCTCGGCGGGCCAGAGCTTCGGCGCGTTTGCGGTCAAAGGCCTGGCCTTCAGCCTGGCCGGCGAAGCCAACGACTACGTGGGCAAGGGCCTCTCCGGGGCCCAGCTGGCCATTTTCCCGGCTCCGGAAAGCCAGTTGGTGCCTGAGAACAACATCATCATCGGCAATGTGGCGCTGTACGGCGCCACCTCCGGGGCCCTATTTGCCCGCGGGCAGGCCGGTGAGCGGTTCGCGGTGCGCAACTCCGGCGCCACGGCCGTGGTCGAAGGCGTGGGCGACCACGGCTGCGAGTATATGACCGGCGGCCGGGCCCTTATCCTGGGCCAAACGGGCCGCAATTTCGCGGCCGGCATGAGCGGCGGCATTGCCTGGATTTACGACCCCGATGGCACGTTCCCCAAAAATTGCAACTTGGAAATGGTAGAACTCGAAGGCCTCACCGCCGACGATGAAGACCAAATCCAGGCCCTGTTGCGCCGCCACCACGACCTGACGGGCAGCGACAAAGCCGCTTTCCTGCTGGCCAATTGGCCCGAAGAAACCGGCCACTTCGTGAAGGTGTTCCCCTCGGAATATAAGAGGGTGCTGCAACGGGCGCAACTGCAAGCGGCGCGGTAGGGCCCTGCATTGTAATGAATCGTGTAAAAAAAGACCGTCATGCTGAGCGCAGCCGAAGTATCTCTACCGCTTACTAACCATGATTACTGCCGCAGTAGAGATGCTTGGGCTATGCTCAGCATGACCGCCTAATAACCAGAAATCCAACGTTCAATAGTATAACCCGTCATGGGCAACATCACCGGTTTCAAGCAATTCGAGCGCCAGCTGCCGCCCAAGGAGGCCCCGCAGGTGCGCACTACCAACTACCAGGAATTCATCGGCCTGTACCCACCCGAGGCGCTGCACCAGCAGGCGGCCCGGTGCATGAACTGCGGCATCCCGTTTTGCCACTCGGGCTGCCCGCTGGGCAACATCATCCCCGAGTTCAACGAGGCCGTGTATCGGCAGAATTGGGAGGACGCCTACCAAATCCTCACCACCACCAACAACTTCCCCGAGTTCACGGGCCGCATCTGCCCCGCGCCCTGCGAGTCGGCCTGCGTGCTGAGCATCCACAGCACGCCGGTGGCCATCGAGGAAATCGAGAAGCACATCATCGAAATTGCTTTCGAGAAAGGCTACGTGCAGCCCACCGCGCCGGTGCTGAAAACCGGCAAAACGGTGGCCGTGGTGGGCTCGGGGCCCGCTGGGTTGGCCGTGGCCGCGCAGCTGGTCAAGGCCGGCCACGCCGTCACGGTGTTCGAGCGCGACGAGCAGCCCGGGGGTTTGTTGCGCTACGGCGTGCCCGATTTTAAGCTGGAAAAGTGGGTGATTGACCGCCGCATCGAGCTGATGGAAAAGGACGGCATCGTGTTCCGCTGCAACACCGAAATCGGCCGCGACCTGCCCGCCGACGAGCTGCGGCGCACCTTCGACGCCGTGGTGCTGGCCGGCGGGGCCATTGCCCCGCGCGACCTGCCGCTGCCCGGCCGCGAGCTGGCCGGCATTCACTACGCCATGGACTACCTCGGCCAGCAAAACCGCCGCGTGAGCAACATCCCCGTCCAGGGCCCCGACATCCTGGCTACTGATAAGCACGTGGTGGTGATTGGCAGCGGCGACACGGGCTCCGACTGCGTGGGCACCGCCAACCGCCAGCAGGCCACCGCCGTGGCCCAGTTCGCCCTCATGAACCAGCCTGCCAACGAGCGGCCCGCCCACACGCCCTGGCCGCACTACCCCACCGTGTTCCGCACCAGCAGCTCGCACGAAGAAGGCTGCCACCGCTACTGGGGCATCCATACCAAGGCGTTTCTGGGCGATGAGCATGGCCACGTGCGGGCCCTACAAGTCACTGACGTGACCTGGGAAACCGACGCCCTGGGCCGCCGCCTCATGGCGGAAGAAGTGCCGAACTCCACCCGCGAAATCCCCTGCGGGCTGGTGCTGCTGGCCATGGGCTTCCACGCCAACCCCTACGAGGGCCTGCTGGCCCAGCTCGGCGTGGCTGTGGAAGAAAACGGCCTCGTGCAAGCCTCTGACACCACCTACCAAACCAGTGTGCCCAGCGTGTTCGTCGCCGGCGACATGCGCCGCGGCCAGTCGCTGGTGGTCTGGGCCATTTCCGAAGGCCGCGAAGCCGCTAGGCAAATTGATTTATTTCTGATGGGTCAGACGGCGCTGCCGAGCAAGAACGCGGTGGGGATGTTTG
>JANPOR010000540.1:0-14485 GCA_031428075.1 Hymenobacter sp.
AGGCTACTGCTACTCCATTGGCGTGATTCTGGACGGCACCGCCAGCGGCCGCGGCGACGGCAGCCGCGGGGCCCGCTACAACTCGGCCATGCGCTACGTCGAAAGCTCGCGCTACCCCTGCCTGGCCGTGGTCGTGAGCGACGGCGGAGAACGGTAGCGGCAACCGCCCGTCGTGACTACGGCAAGAGGCTGAAAATATTTGCAATCAGCTAGTTAATTGAGGAGCGTACTTTAATAGAGATTTTATTGAATTTTAATTTCTGCCACCTACATTCAGGCATCCAAGCAGCACTGCTCGCAAACCTATCCGTACTCAACGCCCCACCTCATAGCTGCATCCTACAAAAAACTTGCAGCTGGATGGCTGCTCGCCACGGGAGTGATGTGCGGTTGCAGCACGCACGGCGCTTTGCTGCTTTCCAACGCCTCTCAGGACAAACCCCGCATCGTTTACGTCACGCAGTTCAATAACAATCAGATGATTGACCTGAACGTGGGGGACGAACTAATGGTGTACCTGCCGGCGATGAACGGCGGAAAGTGGCAGCTGCTGCAAAGCATAGCGCCGCAGCTAATCAATCGCTACCCGGTTTCGACTGTCGGCGGCGAGACCTCGTTCTACTTCATCGCCAATGCGGCAGGACTGGAGCGGGCGTCGTTCCTGACTCGGCCTGGAACCGGATACACCAGCGCGGGCTCAAGCTACGATCTACAGATAAACGTGGCCGACCGATTTGCCCAACGATAGTAGTTGGGCAACTGATGTTTAACGTTTTAATTTTTATTGGCCGGCCGTGGGGAGCGGCGGGAACTGTGCCGGAACCCGGCGGTGGTGCGTGGCCTGCTCGTAGGCAAAGGCATACTTTATCAGCGTTGGCTCGTCAAACGAGCGGCCCAGGAACTGCAGGCCGGCCGGGAGGTTGTCGTAGGTGAAACCCATGGGTACAGTGAACGCCGGCTGGCCGGTGTGCGGGGCAATGAGTTGGCTGTTGTCGCCCCGGTAGCCCTTGAAATCGCCCACTTTAGCCGGTGGGTTGTTCCAGGTCGGGTACACCAAGGCCCCCACTTTATAGCGGTCCATCACGGCCGTTACGGCGTTGCGGAAGGCAATACGGCGCGGGTCGGTGTATGCCTCACCGCGGCCAGCGGTACCGGCTTCGGGGCTGACGCCGTGGGCCAGCTCGTCTTGGAGGTTGGCTTTGATGTAGGCCGAATACTTACCCGAGGCCAGCACTTGGTCGATGTTTTTCACGGGGCCCCCGGGGCCCTGCGCCGCCAGGTAGGCGTTGACGTCGTGCTTGAAAACCGAGCTCCACTGGTCTTTGCTGACGCGAGCAAAATCCGGAATTTCCACGTCCACTACGTCGGCCCCGGCTTTGCGCAGGTCGGCCACTGCCTGCTCGAATACGGCCTTCACCTGCGGGTCGGGGCTGCGTTCGCTCAGGGTCCGCAACACGCCGATGCGGGCCCCTTTAAGTCCGTTTTTATCCAAAAACTGTTGGTAGCCTCCTTGCGGAACCTTGCCGGCCCCGTAGGAAGTCAACGGGTCGGCCGGGTCGGGTCCGGCCATTACTTCCAGCAGGCGGGTGGCGTCGGCCACGGTGCGGGCCATAGGTCCGCCCGTGTCGTTGCGCAGATAAAGCGGCACAATGCCGGCGCGGCTCACCAGCCCCAGCGTGGGCCGAAACCCCACCAGGGCGTTGTGCGAAGAGGGCCCCCGGATGGAATTGCCAGTGTCGGTACCCAGGCCGGCCGTGCCGAAGCTGGCCGCCACAGCCGCCGCGGTGCCCCCGCTCGACCCCGCCGGCACGTGCATCAGGTTGTACGGGTTCCGGGTTTCGCCCGCAATGGAGCTGATGCTCACCATCGGGCTGAAGGCCCATTCGGCCATGTTCGACTTCGCCAGCACGATGGCCCCGGCGGCTTTCAGGGACTTCACTACCGACGCGTCCGCGGCGGGCGTAAAGCCCTTGAGGGCCTGCGAGCCGGCCGTGGTTTGCAAACCGGCCGTGTTGTAATTATCCTTTACAATCAGCGGTATGCAGTGCAGCGGCCGCATTTTCCCGGTGCGTTGGTAGTCGGCATCCAGCTGCCGGGCCGTTGCCAGCGCGGCGGGATTAGTGACGACAATGGCGTTGAGCGTAGTTGGCTGATCGTAGGCGGCGATGCGCGCCAGGTACGCGCGCACGAGCTGTTCGCAATTGCAGTCGCCCCGCTTCAGCGCTTGGTGGACGTCGTCTATTGACGCTTCTACTACCTCAAAGTGCCGGGCTTTGGTGTGGGCCTCTTGCTTGGACTGCTCGCAACTTCCCAGCCCCGCGCCGAGCGCCATGAGCAGGAAGAATCGGCTGGATTTATAAAGTGCGGTCATGCGGAGAAGGAAACGGCTGTGGCAGGCGGCATAAGGTTTGTGCGCCCGGCCGAAAGTAAATTCTTTTATTTTATCCAGCGCATTTCTTCGCCAACACCCTGAGCGATTCAAAGTGCTTCTTTAGCGCTTTGCACGGAACGACCACGTGACCCGGAACGCGGCCACCACATCGCCGGCCTCGTCTACACCGGTACTAGTGCAAACCACTGTGCGGCCCTCGCCGGTGGCGCGGCTCTCGGCCACGGCCCGGGCAATGGCCGGTCCGTCGAGGCAGGTGAAGGCAATCAGACCCACGGCTTTCTTCGTGAAATCGGCTTCCAGGCCCGTCACCAAAGTCGACACGGGGACCCCACCCGTGGTGTGCATCAGGGCCTGAATGCCACTAGTCAGCTCAGCCGCCATGGCCAGGCAGGCGAAGTAGATGCTACGAAACGGGTTCTGATTGAGGTATTTAAACGGGATGGTAACCGTGGCCTGCGTCGGCGTCAGCTCGCGCAGGCGCAGGCCGGCCAGCCACGCCATCGGTAGCTTTTGTAGCATAAATAGCCGCAGCTTAAACGGATTGAGCACCCGGCGGCGGAAAGCGGCGGCTTGGGGCGTGTCGAGGGAAACGGCGGGTTCGGGCACAGCGGAGCGGGGTTGTTTCAAGCTACGGTTTCGGGGGCGCGACGGGGTAAACGGCCAATTCCTGGTACCCAGACGCGGGATCGGTTTCGCGCCGGAATTCCAGCCCCGGCAATTCGCCCAGCACAATTTCGGCCGTGGTATACACGCGGCAGCCATCGAGCAAATGCCCGCCCAGGGTGCGGCCCGTGCCATCGGCCACCGCCAAATGCAGGTGCGAGCCGTTGGTGGAGAGCGTGCCCACGAGCGACACAATCTCGAAAGGGCCTCGGTATTCGGTGGGCCCCTCCTGGTTGGCCAGCCGCAGCGTGGCCACCGTCAGGCTGCCCACGCACGTGAGCACGGCCCCCGCTCGCACGTGCTGTACCTGCACAAAGGCCAGCAGCGCTTGGCGCAGGTCGTCGCCGGGGCGCAGACGCAGCGCGTAGGTTTTCAAAGGCGATGAGGAAGAATTAATGTGCACGACGACTGGGCGGGCTGCGGACTAATCAGGCGCGGAACCGGCCAGCAACGCAAGTAGTAGAACGAGGAAGTGAGGCACCCTGTAAGGTAGCTGAACGGACAAAATACCAACGCAGCCCTTGCCCGGGGTATCATTCTGCCGGGCTGCCCGTTGGCTTCGGGGCCTTAGCGGCTATAAGGAACTGCATGAAGCGGCGCAACGGGCCCTTTCGGCACAGTAGCTGAAAAGTATAAATGCCAACCACGGCCATCGTCATTCCGGCTAAGACGTCCAGAACGTATTGATGACTGATGTAAACCGCGGCAAACAAAGAGCCTAACATAATCGCGACGAACACGGCATTGAAAAGCCGGGCTCTGTGGCGGGTTGCGTAGAACAGCACGATTACCGGGTACGCCGAATGCAGGGACGGCATGGTTGCGAAAATGTTGGAGTTCTTGGCGCAAAGTAGAACGAAACAGGTACACTCCAAAAATGCGGTCGAATTTTTCCAGATCCGCCGTGCTACCCATGGTGAGCGGCTGAAACTCGAACCCGAAGCGCTGCACGTACCACGGCGGGGCAGCGGGATGAACGTAGTAGAGCGCAAACCCCAGCAGGTTTACAGAAAGAAAAGTCAGGGAAAATTCAAGGAACAGCCCCTGATTTTGAAAAAATGAGTGGCCGGCAAACGCCAGCGGGATTGGCCCCCAGCACAGATAAAAAATGCCGCACAAAACATCAGGGAAAGTATTGCCATGGCAGAGCTAAAACTCGTTCGGCGTGAGCACGTTGCCGGCGTACTGAATGCCGAACAGGCTTTTTTCTAAGTGGTGCAGCGGAGCAGTATCAACCGGTCGATAAGCGTAGTTGGAATCGAGTTGGGTGAGGGACCCAATGGGCTGTACGCCGCCCTTGCACACGGCCATAACGCCCGCGATGAGTATGGTGGCAACGGCCCCCAGCCCGGGAATTAGAATGCCCAGTTTGCCTTCAGCGGGTGCGGTTGGCCAGGTTGTTCTTTCATTGTTTCGTTAGTGTATCGGTGGCTACTGGGTGGGTTTGCCTCCACTTTTGGAAGTGCTCAATAGATGCGTTTATTACTGCGTTCGGCGTAAGCCCAAGGTTGCTCGCCGGTGTTAGGGTGCCACACAACCAGTTTATAAAATTACGTTTTGATGAAGTGCGTGATTTTGCGCTGACTTGCTATGCACTGCCTTCGCCGAGGCTGCGAAATACCGTCCCAACCGGCGGATAAAATCGGATAAAATGAAGTGAGTAACGGATATTTCAAGCGACCTTCACTAAGTTATGATATTGGTTATTAATGGTTTGAAGAATGGAATTAAAATAGCGCAGACTACTAACAGTGTCAGCGTTATCTATGGCAACAACTACCCTCAAAGCCAGTTTTTGCCGATGCTATTGCCAACCGTGTTGCCCAGCGCCGAGCAAGCGGGGACCCAGCGATGAACGGCTCATGGCTGGAGTTGGCGGGAAAAGATAGCCGCCGCTACTTCGGTGCTAGCGGCTAAAGCGCACCGTGCCGTAGCGCACCCGAACGTTGACGTTGCCCGCACCTCGCGCCGGCGTGGCCCGCCCGAACACTCCCAACACGTCGCTCGACTGAGCCCCGTGGGCTTCGGAAAGCACCCGTACCAGGGCGGGATCAACAAGCAGTTGGCCCTGCTCGGTGCTCACGTCGAAGCGGAAGGCCGGCGTTTCGGCAAAGCCTAGTCGGATGGTGCTGTAGCCACCGTCGAGGGTGATTCGACGAAAGTTAGGACCTGTGTCGCGCACCTCAAAGTCGGGGCAGTAGCGCAAGGCCATGTCCAGCTCCTCACTGATTTTTTCTACACTGACGCGCGAAAAGCCCGACGAGCCCCGTAGCGAACGCACCGTGCCCAGGGCCACGTCGCCGTACTTGCTGTGCACCACCAGGTTTTCAACGGTACCCACTTCAACGTCAGCGTAATTGGTGCGTAAATCCACGGCTTGGCCGGCGTCGACGCGAAGGCGGGCATAGCTGGCCTCGATGCTGGCGCGGCCCGCGAACGGGATGATGCAGCTGCCGTTGGCGATGCGCACCGCGTTGCGGGGGCCCTCTAGGCGGGCCGTGCGTAGGTCGCCGTAGTCCACGGCTAAGTTAGTGGGCCCCTTTAGATCATCGACCACCGTCACGGTGCCGAAGCCGTTGGCCACCCGCAGGGCCGTAGCGGCGGGCAACCACACTGTGTAATTGATTTCGTAGCGCCGGCCGCTGCACCCACTACGTCCGCGCAGCATCGGCCCAAACTGCGAACTCACCAATATCCCGCCCGTGCGGGCGTCGTAGTCCAGCCATTGCACGCCCAGCGCATCGAGTACCTGCCGGGCCCCAGCGTCGGTTTCGGAGCGGGCCACCAGTTCGGCGTCTACCTTGATTTCGGCTTTGGCCCAGGTGTTGATTTGCACACGGCCGTAGCGGGCTTCCAAGGCAAAAGGCCGGCCGGCCGCGGGCATCCGGTAGCGCCGGCTTAGGTGGCGGCGTTGCTCTACCGGCGGCGCGGTGTCGGCATCAATTTCCTGCCCAACCTGGCTGGGGGCCGTCGGTGCACCCTGCCGGTTGGCTACGCCGAGCCCCGCCGCGGCCAGTCGAACCGATACGACCGGCTCCCGCCAAGCTTGCGCGGGCACACGGGCCCCCAATAGCCCAACGGCCAGCAACGCCAACGCCACCCAGCGCTGCCCCAATCGAATGGCCCGGTGCTTCATTACCACTACGGTACGCGGTGGTAGCGGGTGTCGTCGGCCAGCACGAGTCCGCCGGTGGGGGCCCCTGGCCGGGCCTGGGCCATCGTGCGGGTTTGCAGCTGGCGGTCGAGCAGGTCGAGGCGAATCTGCAAATTGCGGTTCATGGCCGTCAGCACCACGTCGGGCTGCGGGTGGTGGGACAACTCCTCTTTCAGCAGGTGATAACTCGAATCGAGGTCGGCCAATTCGCGGCGCCACTCGGCGGTGGAGCTGCCAGCGGCCGAGTCCGCCAGTTGGTGCAACTCCGCTTTGCGTTCGTTCAGTTGGGCCACATAATAAGTTTCCATGCCGCGCACGGCCGTGGCCAGACGGGCGTCGGTAAGGTCGTTGCGCTCGGCGGCGGCCAGCGGCTGCGGGTCGCCACCCAAATACAGGGCTGCGTCGGATTCGGCAGCGGGCGCACTCGCCGCGGGTGCGGAGGCGATGCCCGGCTCAGGCCCGACCGGGGCGTGGGCCGATTTCCAGGCTTCGCTGGCCCCCGCGGCCACTACCAACAAGGCCAGGGCAGCGGCGACGCCGTAGCGGTAGAGCCACGGGGCCCGAACTGCCGCCGTAGGCAGGGCTGCCGCGGGGAGAACCGGTACGGCAGCAAGCGGCCCGGCCAGCTCCAGTGCGGCCGCAGCGGGCGTGAGCAACTCCCGTTCCAGGGCGGCCCACAGCTCGGGGCGCGGCTCATGAACGTCGAAATCGGCACGGTGCCGCTCAACGAAATCCTCTAATGAATTGGGCTTAACAGATTGCATGATAGTGGTAAGAACGAGCAACCGGCGAAGGATGGGAACAGCCGGCGCGGCATAAACAAAGTGAGGGCGGCCCGGGGCCGCTAAATAATTCAGCGCAGCCCTTGTCGGGCTGCCAACTCGCGCAGCCGGGCGCGGGCCCGGCTGTATTGCGACTTGGAGGTCGATTCGGAGATGCCCAGGATGCCGGCCACCTCCAAGTGGTCATATCCTTCGAGCAAGTACAACGTCAACACGACGCGGTAGCCGTCGGGCAGTTCCTGAATGCAGCGGCGCAGCACATCGGCGCGGTAGTGAGTTTCGGCCTCGTCGTCGGGCGAGGCGGCGGAGTTATTGTCGGCCGGCGCGTCGTGGTGCTGCTCGCCCAGCGGCACCAGCGCCAGGCGCCGCTGCCGCAGGCAGTTGATGCTTTTATTGACCACAATTCGCTTTAGCCAGGCCCCAAACGACGAGTCGCCTTTATAGGTACTCAGTTCTCGAAAGGCACTCAGGAACGATTCTTGAAGCACGTCCTCGGCCTCGGCGTAGTCGCCGGTGATGCGTAAAGCCGCGTTAAACATGGCTTTAGCGTAGCGCCGGTACAACTCGGCCTGGGCCTGCCGGTCGTGGAGGCGGCAGCGCTCCACCAGCGGGGCATTGATGTCAACGTAAGTAGAATAGGCAAGGGCTTCCATGCGGGGCACTAAAGGGAAGGAACGCGTCAGCAACCCAAAGACCAGGCGCTGGGTTCAAGGGTTGCACGAGGGCGCGCGTCGCCGGCCGGGGCCCTAGCGGCGCGCCTTCGTCAAGATAAGTATTATTTTACAACCGATTATGGCTACTGACCTGTTTTCGACTGCGCCCCCGACGGAGGGACCGGCCGGCCGGCCCGGGCCGCCGGCTAGTCCCTCCTTGCCGGTATTCTTGAACCTGGCGCAGCAGCGGGTGCTGCTGGTAGGCGGCGGTGAGGCGGCCCTGGCCCAACTCACGGCCGTGCTGGACACGCACCCGAACGCCACCGTCACGGTGGTGGCCCCGCAGCCGCTGCCCGCCCTGTACGCCCGGGTAGCACGCCACCCGCAAGTCGTCCTGCACCGCCGTGCCTTTGAGCCCGACGACTTGACCGGCCACGACCTCGTGCTGGTAGCCACCGACGACCTGGCCCTGCACGGCCGCGTACGGGCCGGCGCGGCGGCCCGCAGTCTGCACGCCGTAGCCGCCTTCGGCCCCGCCGACGAAGTGGCGGCCACCGTTTACTGGCGGCACGTAGCCACGGCCACGCTGGGGGCATTTGCGCTGTTTCTAATAATCAATATCTTATCGTATTATTTCACTTTGCCGCAAGTGTGGGGCATGGTCCGCTCGTCGGGCACGTTTTACGCTTTTGTGGTGGTGGGTTTCGTGGCGCAACTCATCGACGGGATGCTGGGCATGGGCTATGGCGTGGTTTCGGCCATCAGTCTGATGTCGCTGGGCCTGAACCCGGTGGCGGTAAGCGCTAGCATCCACACGGCCGAGATGTTTGCCAGCGGGGCCTCGGGCTACCACCACTACCGTTTCGGCAACGTCAACAAGCGCTTGTTTAAAGTGCTGCTGCTGCCCGGCGTAGCCGGCTCGGTGAGCGGGGCCCTGCTGCTGGCCCATTTCGGCGAGCGGTACGCCGGCTACCTCAAGCCCGTGCTGGCCGTGTACCTGCTCGTGCTGGGCGTGCGCATCATCGCCAAAGCCGTGCAGCGGCAACCCCAGCGCCGACGCAAAGTGAAGAACGCCGGCTGGCTGGCCGGCGCCGGTGGCTTCCTCGATTCGTTCGGCGGGGGCGGCTGGGGGCCCTTGGTCACGAGCACACTCATTGCCAACGGCCGCACGCCCAACTACGTCATCGGCACCGTTAGCCTGGTCGAGTTCTTCGTGACTTTCGCCAGCGCCCTCACGTTTTTTTCGATCCTGGGCCTCTCGCATTGGCAGATTGTGCTGGGCCTCATCGTGGGCGGGGTGGCGGCGGCCCCCATCGCCGCCCGTCTGGCCGGCCGCATCCCCACCCGCTGGATGTTCGTGGGCGTAGGTCTGATGGTCATCGTCTGGAGCCTCTGGGCCTTGCGCAAACTACTCTAGGGGCCATACTAACGCCCGCAGGCAGTTGCTACTTGCTTTCCCACACTTGCTACCTTAGCCGGATTAACGTAGCAACCTGAAAGCAAACCGCCCGGCTGCCTTGCACTCAACGCTGCCCGCATCGTTAGATTAGCCCGATGAAAATTATACTAACCGCCGCCCTCCTACTGGCCGCTGCCAGCGGCTTTGCCCAGCCAACCGCGCCCGCCCCCCCCGCGCCGAACGAAAAATGGTGGAAAGAAGCGGTGGTGTACCAAGTGTACCCGCGCAGTTACAAAGACAGCAACGGCGACGGCGTGGGCGACCTGCGCGGCCTCATCTCCAAACTCGACTATATTAAGAGTCTGGGGGTGAATGTTATCTGGCTAAACCCGAGCTACGCCTCGCCTAACGCCGACAACGGCTACGACATCTCGGACTACCGCCAGATTCAGCCCGAATACGGCACGATGGCCGACTTCAATGACATGCTGAAGGGGCTGCACCAGCGGGGCATAAAGCTGGTGATGGACCTGGTGGTAAATCACAGTAGTGACGAGCACGCATGGTTTAAGCAAGCGCGCACCTCACGCACCAACCCTTACTACAATTATTACCATTGGTGGCCCGCCGAGAAAGGCAAGCCGCCCAAGCGCTACAGCGCCTTCGACGTGAACGACGATGCTTGGGCATATAACAAGGCCACCAACAGCTATTACCTGCACTATTTCGCCGCCAAGCAGCCCGACCTGAATTGGGAAAACCCTAAGCTGCGCCAGGAAATTTACAGCATGATGCGCTTTTGGTTCGATAAAGGCATCGACGGCTTTCGGATGGATGTGATTCCCTTCATCTCGAAGGATACTAGCTTCCCGCCCATTCCCGCGCAGTACCACGGCGACTACTTCACCTACTACGCCAACGGCCCGCAGCTGCACAACTACTTGCAGGAAATGAACCGCGAGGTGCTCAGCAAGTACGACGTGATGACCGTGGCCGAGGGCGCGGGCGTAACCAGCAGCCAGGCCCTCAACTTCGTGGACCCTAGCCGCCACGAGCTGGACATGCTCTACCACTTTGAGGGAACGGGCGTGAAGTACGTGCCCAACGCCACGCCACCGACCTACAGCTTATTGGAATTCAAGCAGGTGTACTCGAAGTGGGAACAGGTGTTTGCTGATAAGGGCTGGGGCACCGTCTACCTCGGCAACCACGACCAGCCACGGATGCTCTCGCGCTGGGGCGACGACCGGCCCGCGTTTCGCGCTGCGTCGGCTAAGCTGCTGAGCACGTTTTTGCTCACCATGCACGACACGCCCTACACCTACGAGGGCGACGAAATCGGCATGGCCAACATCAAATTCGATAACATGGCCGACTACCGCGACATCGAAACATTGACGCGCTACCAGCAGGTGAAGAACAAGGGCGGCGACATCCAGGCCTTTATGGACGACCAAAAGCGCCGCGCCCGCGACAACGCCCGCACGCCCATGCAGTGGGACGCGGCGAAGAATGCCGGCTTCACCACCGGCACGCCCTGGATCAAGGTGAACCCCGATTATCCGCAGGTAAACGTGGCAACCGAGGACAAAGACCCGGCCTCCGTGCTCAACTACTTCCGGCAGGCGGTAGCCGTGCGCCACGCGCACAAAGTACTGGTGTACGGCCAGTACCAGTTGCTCGACGCCGATAACCCGCACATCTACGCCTACACCCGCACGCTAGGGACCGAGAAAGTGTTAGTTGTCCTCAACTTTTCGCCCGAAAAGCGCGACTGGGCCCTGCCCGCGGGCCTGACGCCCAGCGGCCAGCCCTGGCTCAACAACTACCCCACATTTGCCGCCGCCGCTACCCTGCCCCTCCAGCCCTGGCAGGCGGTGGTGGTCCCTCTTCGCTAAGCCCATTACTACGGACCCAATTCATGAAGCAATTTCGTCTTACGCTGGCACTCCCACTTTTAATAGGTCTGCTGTCCGCTTGCAACCAGACCACCTCCAAAACGGAAACCGCGTCCGCAACCACCGCGTCGGCGACAGATTCCGTTGCTTCGGCCAAGAAGCTGGACTGGTGGAAGGAAACCGTTGTCTATCAACTATATCCGCGTAGCTTTCAGGACAGCAACGGCGATGGTGTGGGCGACCTGCGCGGCATCATTTCGCGGCTCGACTACCTCAAAAGCATCGGCGTGGGAACGGTGTGGCTGAACCCGATTTACGGCTCGCCCAACGACGACAACGGCTACGACATCTCCGACTACCGCGCCATCATGAAGGACTTCGGCACCATGGCCGACTTTGACGAATTGCTGAAGGGAATGCACGCCCGCGGCATCAAGCTGGTGATGGACCTGGTGGTAAACCACAGCAGCGACGAGCACGCGTGGTTTAAGTCGGCGCGCAGCTCGCGCACCAGCCCCTACCGCGACTACTACTACTGGTGGCCCGCCGAAAAAGGCACGCCCCCGGCGCGCTACAGCACCTTCGACGTGAAGCAAAACGCCTGGGCCTACGACGCGCCCACCAAGTCGTATTACCTGCACATTTTCTCGCGCAAGCAGCCCGACCTGAACTGGAACAACCCCAAGCTGCGCCAGGAAGTGTACGGTATCATGCGCTTCTGGCTGGATAAAGGCATCGACGGCTTTCGGATGGATGCGTTCCAGTTTGTGGCCAAGGACCCTAGCTTCCCGCCCATGCCCGGCCTCAACGAAAAGAATTTCGGCAACGCCTATAACCACGGGCCCCACCTGCACGACTACTTGCAGGAAATGAACCGCGAGGTACTCAGCAAGTACCCCGTGATGACCGTGGCCGAGGGCGCCGGCCGCAACCCCGCCGAGGCCATGCTTTTCGTGGACCCCGCCCGCAAAGAGTTGAACATGACCTACCACTTCGACGCGGTGGGCGTGGGCAACGGCTCCGATACATACAAGCTCACCGACCTGAAGCGCGTGTTTACGCGCTGGGACAGCGCCTTTGCCCAGAAAGGCTGGCAGTCGATTTACCTGGGCAGCCACGACCAACCGCGCATCGTGAGCAAGTTTGGCGACGACCGGCCAGCTTTCCGGAGCCCGTCGGCTAAGCTACTTAACACGCTCATTCTAAGCATGCGCGGCACACCCTATTGCTACAACGGCGACGAATTAGGCATGACCAACATCAAGTTTAATACCATGGCCGACTACCGCGACGTAGCCGCCCTCAACGGCTACCAACTGCTTAAGAGCCAAGGCGGCAACCAAGCGGCCTACATCAAGTCGCTGCAACGTTTTTCCCGCGACAACAGCCGTACGCCTTTCCAGTGGAGCGCGGCGGCCAACGCCGGCTTCAGCACCGGCATACCCTGGATAAAAGTCAACCCCAACTACCCGACCGTCAACGAGGCCGCCGAAAACCAGGACCCTAACTCGGTGCTGAACCACTTCCGCCGGGCCATGGCCGTGCGCAAAGCGCACCGAGTACTGATATACGGCCAGTACCAACTGCTGGATGCGGCCAACCCCCACATCTACGCCTACACCCGCACGCTGGGCCCCGAGAAAGCGCTGGTGGTGCTCAACTTCTCCGCCGAAAAGCGCGCCTGGGCCCTGCCGGCCGGCCTGACGCCCAGCGGCCAGCCCTGGCTCAACAACTACGCGGCTTTCGCGGCTGGCCAGACGCTGGCGCTCCAGCCCTGGCAGGCCGTGGTAGTTTCCCTGCGCTAAGCCCAGCCGCTACTCGCTGTAGCCACGGCCACACAAAAAGGCCCACCCGAATTACCGGGTGGGCCTTTTTATGTAAAATAAAAACTGCCAGCGTTTACGCTACACGTCGAACTTGATGCCTTGCGCCAGCGGCAGCTCGGCCGAGTAATTGATGGTATTGGTTTGGCGGCGCATGTACACTTTCCAAGCGTCGGAGCCGGACTCGCGGCCCCCGCCGGTTTCTTTCTCGCCGCCGAAGGCCCCGCCGATTTCAGCCCCGCTCGTGCCGATGTTCACGTTGGCGATGCCGCAGTCGGAGCCGGCGGCGGCCAGGAAGGCTTCGGCTTCGCGCATGTTCAGGGTGAAGATGCTGGAGGACAGGCCCTGACGCACGCCGTTCTGCAGGGCGATGGCTTCGTCCACGCTGCCGCTGTACTTGATAAGGTACAAAATCGGGGCGAAGGTTTCTTCCTGTACCGTGTGGTAGTGGTTTTCGGCTACCACCAGCGCGGGCTGTACGTAGTGGCCGCCGGCGTAGTCGGGGCCCGTGAGCACTTGGCCGCCGGTGAGGAGCTGGCCGCCTTCGGCCTGCACCCGCGCGAGGGCGTCTTCAAACATTTCCACCGCCCCAGCGTCGATCAGGGGCCCTACCAGTGTGCCTTCCTGCAACGGGTGGCCGATGGGCAGCTTGGGATAAATGGCCAGCAGGCGGCTTTTCACGTCCTCAAAAACGCTGTCCTCGATGATGACGCGGCGCGTGCTGGTGCAGCGCTGCCCGGCCGTGCCCACGGCCCCGAACACGATGGCGCGGATGGCGATGTCGAGGTCGGCGTTTTTGGTGACGATGATGGCGTTGTTGCCGCCCAATTCCAGCAGGGCGCGGCCCAGGCGGGCCCCCACCACTTCGCCCACTTTACGGCCCATGCGGGTGCTGCCCGTAGCCGAAATCAGCGGGATGCGCGCATCAGCGGCCAGGGCGGCCCCGATTTCGGCGCCGCCGATGACGAGGTTGAACACGCCTTCCGGCACGTCGTTTTCGGCCAGCACGTCGCGGATGATGTGCTGCACGGCCACGCCGGTAAGCGGCGTTTTTTCCGAAGGCTTCCAGATGCTTACGTCACCGCACACGGCGGCCAGCATGGCGTTCCAACTCCACACGGCCACCGGAAAGTTGAAGGCCGAGATGATGCCCACCACGCCCAGCGGGTGGTACTGCTCGTACATGCGGTGCGCCGGCCGCTCCGAGTGCATGGTGAAGCCGTGCAGCTGCCGCGACAAGCCCACGGCGAAGTCGCAGATGTCAATCATTTCCTGCACTTCGCCCAGGCCTTCTTGCAGGATTTTGCCCATCTCGGCGCTCACCAGCTTGCCCAGGGGCTCCTTGTATTCGCGCAGCTTGTTGCCGATCTGGCGCACGATGTCGCCGCGCTTCGGGGCCGGCACCAACCGCCAGGTTTTGAAGGCTTCCTGGGCGGTGGTAACCACGTGCTCGTAGTCGGCCAGGGTGGCAAAGGCCACGCCGGCGATGCGCTGGCCGTCGGCCGGGGCCAGTACGGTGCGGACATCGGCATTCTGCGCGCCGCCCCAGTGGCGGCCGGTGCTGAAGGCCGCGTTTTCGGCCTCTACGCCGAGTTGGCGCAGTACGTCGCGCAGGCCGTGCGGGTCGACGTGAAGGTGCCCGCCGGGCACGGCCAGGTCGGCGGCGGTTTCTTGTTCGAGGGCTTGTTTCATGGGGGCGTATATCCGGTGGGTGGGGCGGG